>NZ_JARVGN010000414.1 GCF_029762515.1 Methanocalculus sp.
TTCACGTCCCCTTTCTCCTGCAATGCCACGAAATCGAGCAGGCGCTCGATACGTTCCTTTGCCACCCTCCCGGGAATCCCGAAGTACCTCGAATACAGGAGGAGGTTTTCAAAACAGGTGAATTCGGTATCGAGATTGGTCTCCTGCGGCACCACTCCGAGCAGCTGTTTGATCCGGCGCGGCTGCTCCTCCGGGTCCATCCCGAACACGCTCACCGATCCCCCCGACCGCGGGGAGATGCACTGGATGATCCGCATGATGGTGGTCTTCCCCGCCCCGTTCGGGCCGAGGAACCCGAACACGTCCCCGGCATCTATCCGGAAACTGACCCCCTTCACCGCGGCAAACTCTCCATACCGCTTGATCAGCCCCTCCGCCTCGATCACCGGTGAGGGGTCCGGATCCGGTGCAGTTGACGGTCCTGTATCCGCTGGCGGGGCCGGGGCCGGATTCCCATCGCTCATGGATAGTGATGATATCACGCGTGGAGGGTGATTATGGTTTTGGGTGAGGGAGAATAAGGGTCGAGAGAAGACCATTCCAACGAATATTCACATAAGGTTTTGTCATCGAAAGAGCGTGGATGAATAACCAGATTCGCCCAGGCAGGGTGTAGAAGAATGAAAAATGCCCGACAAACCTCGAGAACGCCGCATCAGGCGACGGCTCAACATCACCGTTATGCCCGACGTGCATGACTTCCTGAAAAACCGCGTTGGCAATGCCTCTCGATTCCTTGATGCATTAACCAGAGACGCTATTTCGGAAATTCAGCCTGCGATAATTATTATTTCAGAAAATAGGATGGACCGAGCGGGAATTGAACCCGCGGCCTCTTCCATGCCAAGGCGCTGCCCCCTTTTACGCCCCCTGATTGAATAACGACGCGGAATATATCGACGGAATGATGATGCAATTCTATCGGGATGTGCTAGGTATATATTCTTAAAGAAGGACAGGGATTGCCATGAGAAAGATAACCATCAATGCGCTCGTTGATATCGGATGCCTCATCACATTTATTCCCTCTATCATTTCAGGGCTCGTGCTCTTATCTTGTCCTGCCTTCCGGAGGTGGACGGGGCAGCGGATGGGAATTATTCCTCAACATCCCCCGCAACCAGTGGGTTGTTATGCATGACAATTCAAGCCTGGTGTTTGCCGCCCTGATAATCATCCATCTGCTCCTCCACTGGAAATTCTTCCGACATATCAACAGATATTTTATCAGCGATCAAAAGAGCAATGCACAACCACCGGATGACCGGTAAAAATGTGCGCAATGTGCGGGTACGCTAAGATGAAAGACTTGCGGTTCTGTATCCTCCTCCGAAGAGAGCCGGAAGGCGGGTATACCGTCACCGTGCCAACACTTCCCGGCTGCATCACCTTCGGGGAGACCATCGATGAAGAATGGGATAGCCCGTGATTAACATTTATATGTCAAGGCGGATATGATTGGTCCGGATGCAGGTGCCATATTTACAGCATAACGATATTCCCACGAGGTGGATGAGAATAAAAGCCGGTATGAGATTTTTAAAGAACCATATTTTTAATCGTTTATTCGATTCTGTCAAACGCCCGACATATGGGTATATTACAATTACGTCTTTATGCAATTCTCAATGCAGGTATTGTGATTCCTGGAAAAATACCGCAGATATTGAGCCGAATACCGACGAATGGAAACAAATTATCGATGAATTAGTTGAGCTCGGTATAGTGACTTTGACCTTCAGTGGTGGAGAGCCATTTATTCGCAAAGATCTATTCGACCTTGCGTTGTATGCAAAATCGCAGGGACTCATCACGATGGTTGTTACAAATTTGAGTTTATTCAAAAAAAATCATATAGAAAAAATTGCAGAGAGCTTCGATTTTTTCGGAATTTCGATAGATAGCACACGGCCAGAAATTTATAAGGAGATCAGAGGT
>NZ_JARVGN010000415.1 GCF_029762515.1 Methanocalculus sp.
TCGCAGGTGGGTGGAGGTCGAATCTGTTTAAAAATGGTGACGTGATTTCTACGACTCCATAATCGGTGTATTCCATCCATGCCGCAGCTCCGAGAGAAAGTCCGCAGTCGCTCGTGCAGGGGGAAATAACGATCTGCTTAAACAGTCTCTGTCGCTCAAGTTTGGTATTCGTGAGGATGTTTAATGCGGCACCGCCGCTGTAACAGAGGTATTCCGCTCCGGTCTGTTCCGCCCAGAACCGGATGAACTCGAGAACACGGTCTTCGAACTCCTTCTGGATTGTTGCTGCAATATTCATGCAAACTGCGTGCCGGGGATCCAGATGTTGCAGGGAAAGGTTCATGTGCCGATTGACAATCTCGACGAGTTCGGGTTCGCCGCCGTGAAAATCGAGATACCAGTTGTTCTCGATCAGCCACGATCGGATCGCATCGCTGGCGCAACCGTACGAACTATATCCCATGAGTTTTCCGGGAATTGCCAGGTGGTCCTGGGGTGATTGGTTCAGGATTGCCCTGACGAGAGGATTGACGCTGAAATTGTTTACAACCGTTTTGAGGTCATTCCAGCTATGATCAAGCCAGTGTACCTCTTTCCCATCAAAAAACCAGACCGATGAACTTGAATCGGAAGCACCCCCGTCGATGTGGACGAGCAAGGTGTTCGGCTGGAACGATCCGATAAATGGGAGAACGGAAGCCAGATGCGCGAACTCATGGCACATAATAAACCCGGAAACCTCTCTCTCATGCAGGCCATCCGGAAAGAACCGGCAGGTTGCTGGCTGGATAATATCTTCAACTTTCAGGGTAGCCCGGGGTTCGATCCTGAAATTTCCATCCGACGAGATGATTGAACTGCCAAGAAATGAGTTCACCGCTACGAATCTGAGATCCTCGTCTGGCGGAATATACTTTGTGAGAAGGCGTGAAAGTTCCGATGAGAGCCCGCTGTCATGCTTGATGCCGGAGTATCGCTCCAGCTGGATCGCCGTTATGACGCGACCGTTCTTCATTATGGTAATCCCGTGATCGTGGGTCAACGAAGGCACTCCGGACACTACCGTTGTATCGGGAATCCCGTAGAGTCCGACGGTGATCATACGGCTCCCCCGGTAACTTCTCTCTTTTTGCCATCCCGGATTATCGATACCGTATCTCTCCCACGTGTTACAATCGCACCATCAAGGAAAGTCAGCCATTTCTTATAGTCAAAGTATTCGTCATTGAAGTAGCTGATAAAGGGGATGAGTACTGCGTCATGGGAGACGTATATCAGGTTATGACCTGATGCTGACAGATCCGTGCAGATCTGTGAAAGAAATGCCTTGCTGGTGCTTTTCAATGGTTTGAATCCCTCAAGCTCGCCGGTTTCGATGTATCGCTGCACTGTCGTTGTAGTGCCCCAGTCGAGGAAATTACGTCCGGCAAGGTCGGAATCCTCGATGTAGATCCCTGGCGCCCCAAGTATTGAACTCTGAATAATGGGGATATCCTTCTTGCCGTACCCGTCGAGGATCGAATGAACCGTCTGAAGACAGCGGGGCACAGGGCTTGAGTATGTACACCCTATCGCCATATCCCGGAGTTTCGATCCGAACAACTGTGCATCCTGTGTCCCCTTTTCTGTCAGAAGGACATCAGTCCCATGCGTCAGGCTCGGGATGGATCCCCGTTCCGCGTGGCGTATCAGTAAGGCAAATGATTCAGATTCCTCAACAAGCGAGAAATTGTTCATGAAATTCACATTCATAAGGTCTCCTCTTTCGTCGAAGGAGCAAGGTGTACAACAGTGCCGTCTTCAGAACGGGTCACCAGATCGCCGTCTTTAGTCCTGCACAGGGCCCATTCATTGTAAAATGGTTCGACCCACGCGTAGCGCTCAATATATGCGGGTGCTCCAGCCTTGTCGATATGCAGGTACCCT
>NZ_JARVGN010000416.1 GCF_029762515.1 Methanocalculus sp.
TTTTGGTCGCGCCGGTTTGATATTGTGAAATAACTCTTCGGCCCGCTCTGGCATGAACCATTGATAGAAGTGCCTCAATTGAACTATGTCATTTGGGAGAGTGTGTTTACTAACGATCTTCTTCCGTGCAAGCACATAATCTTCTATATCGCCCTGGGTGACATCTGCAAGATCCTTACCTTCACGATGCTTCACGAAGGCATAGATCCGCCATAGTTTGTTTACAATGGTCGTCTGTGCAATACCCTTCAACTCTTGCGCCCGGACATACCTCGTAACGTGATCGAGGTTCGCCCCGGTAAAAGAGAACTTACTCCATACCGCCTGATCCATACATTATCTATTGCGCTATACCATAATAAAGATAGCGCCACACATTGCGCATTGTTGAGGGGCTAGTCTCGTAGGGGTTCGCCGGTTCGAATCCGGTCCCTCGCATTTTCTTTTGTTCTTTTCTGTAAATGGCAAAGGTATTCCATTTTACAAAAACGACTATTTGTTTCCCATAATACGCTGCTGATGGCTGGAATGTTGTTCTCGGAATATCCTTCTGATTGAGCGTTCATTTTAAAAAAAAAGTGGATTAATGAGCAGGTATTCTGCTCACCTTTTTTTGCAGGTTTCTTCTACAGTTGCCTATCTATCATCTGCGATCAGGCTCCATCATCTCCTCTTCAGGGCGATAATGAGCACTCCACAAATCCCGAGAGCAGCAATGGCAGCAACCGGCAGACTACCTGATTCTTCTGTTGCAGGTGGTGTTGTTTCTGTGAGTATAGCTGAGACGGGTGTGGACTGACGGGCGTTCACCTGCACCGTCCCCATCCAGTCACTATGCCCCTGCATCTTCAGAGTAATCTGATGGCTTCCAGCATCGATATCCGGGACAATAACTGGTGTAATGCCCCGGAAGAGGTTGTCGATATAGACCTCTGCACCTGAGGGGTTCGAGGAGAGCTCCACAGTACCGGTGGTCACTGGTTTGGGTGTCGGCGAGGGAGAGGGTGCAACCTGATCCATTGTTCCGGTCACATATTTGATCCCTCCGCCGGTTACGGTTACGGCGGTTGTATAATCATAGTATCCGGCTTTCTTCAGCGAGATCGTGTGCTTTCCTGTTGAAACCCCGACAATATCGAAATAATCATTTGAAACAGTAACTCCCTTATAATTGCCGTCGAGATAGATTGAAGCGCCGGCAGGGTTTGATTGAACTGCAACAGAGCCGGTGGAAGGGGTTGCCGGTGTCAGATATGGATTCAGGGTGGTGGTCTGGCCGGTTGTGATCAGGAATGTGTCTGTGAACTTCTGGTACCCTGCGAGCCTGAGCTCAAGGGTATGGGTTCCGGTACTGAGACTGCCGACGGTCATCGAAGTGTGGCCGCGATACGATCCATCAACATACACATCCGCCCCCGGAGGCTGTGACTGAATGGAGAGTAATCCGGTTGTAGGTTTGATCGCTATAAGGGATGCAAATATCTGGGTGGTCTGGCCTGAGCTTGCGGAATAGATCCCGGACCATGATTCATATCCCGGGTACTCGACCTGGACACGGTGCGTAGTGCCGGTGGTCACACGGTAGTCGGGAAGAGGGGTTGTTCCGGCATAGACTCCATCTATCCGGACGGTTGCACCATGGGGCAGGGAGTCGATTGAAAAGTATCCATCAATCGCCGGAGTTGGTGTTGGCTGTATCTTTTCCAGTACTACGTGTACAGTTTTTGTCTCTCCCGCAGCCGGATGAGGTGCTGCTATTGTCTTTGAAATGTATCCTCCCTCCGAGATGACGAGTGACTGCGGTGGAGTTCCTGTCACATAGACTTCAATATCGAGCGGTGTTATCCCCTTGTGCACTCCATCGAGCGTCACATCGGCTGTAGATGGATCTGAGGTGACCCTGATGGTTCCAACCTCAC
>NZ_JARVGN010000417.1 GCF_029762515.1 Methanocalculus sp.
GATAGAACTCTTTTAAGAACCCGAGAAGATGGCTGAAGGTGACACCCTCATCCATCACAATCCCCTCAAGCTGTTCGAACTCGGCAAGGTGGGTTGGGTCGATTGATTCACGCCGATAGACTCGTGAAAGGGAGAAGGCCTTAACCGGGGGCTCCGGATGTGCTGCGAGATACTGGATCGACATGGATGTCGAGTGCGTCCTGAGAACAGATCCTTCTGCCTTCGCCTTATCCCAGGAACCGCCCCAGCCGGTGGAGGACGTATACCCTCCAAATTCGTGCATATCACGTATCTTCTCCCATCCATCCGGGAGAGTCGAGGTGAGGTCAAGATAGAAGGTATCCTGCATCTCACGCGCAGGATGATCCTGCGGCTGGAAGAGTGCATCAAAGTTCCAGAAGACGCTCTGGACGATGTTCCCGGAGAACTCCGCAAAACCCATCTCAAGGAGCAGGGTACGCACCTCATCAAGGATCTGCCGGTACGGATGAGTTTTTCCCGGATATATCCGGCGTGGGGGTGTTGTAAGGCTGTAGCGGCGGAGTGCTTCATCCCTCCACGATCCGGAGAGGATCTGCTCACGGGTAAGCGTGCCGACTTCAGGGCGGAGATCGATTCCTGCTTCAAGGAGTTTCTTTCCATCAGGGGTGATCAGAATGATCCACCGTACTTCCTCATGTACGGTGACGAGCCCCCGTGATTTCAGCTCACCACACTCATCCGGATCCGCTACACCAGCAGCAATCTTTTTGAGTGCAAGCTCTTCAGTGCTCTCAGGAGTTGATTCAGCCTTCTTTGCGATTCCGCGATCTATTGTGATCCAGTTATTCTTCCGCATCCAGCCAATTGCCACCTTTGCAAGAGGGTGCCGGGAGAGTTCTCCCATCGGGATTTCTCCAACGATGCTCTCGACCACCTGCCGTTCGGGAAGACCATCTCTGGCATAGGCCTCTCCCTCTTCAGTGAGCTGACATTCTTCCTTCACCTCGCGTTTAACCTGGACAAGCCCTCTGCCTGCGGCAAGGTGTGCCCACTGTACAACTGCTGCGGCATCTGTTGAGAGCTCATCTGCAAGGATCGATGCCTCTGCTGAGCCATGCTCCCCAAGCACGGCCAGAAGGCGTTTTTCATTTGCGGTCAGTTCCATCTATAACACCACCATGTGGGAGACAGCATCCCTTTTTTCTTTGAATTCCGAGAGGAATTCCTTTACCCGCTCGAATGTTGCCTTCTTGCATGCACCGCATAGGAGTGAGCCTGAAAGGCACTGTGTCCGGATATCAAGGAGTTCTTCGTCCTCTGGAACCATATGGAAGAGATTTAAGAGATAGACCGGGCAGCTGTCAGGCTCCCCTCCAAGCCGGACCTGCTCTTCTTTCGTCATCCTTCCTCCGGTGAGGGCGCCCATCACCTTCCGTTTCACATCTGCATCTGATTCATCAAACCAGAAGAGAGAATCAGGCACACTGCTTGACATCTTCCCCCCCTGCAGTCCCTGCATGAAGGAGTGGTAGGTGGATGAGGGGGTGATGAAACCATAGCCGCCTTCCGCAACCTCGATTGCACGGACTTTTTCAGAGACAGAGAGGCAGTCTGCACCAGGAATATCAACATGCCCCTCGTACCGTTTCGATCCGGGGAATGCCGCAGCAATCGCATCCATTGCATGAACAGGGGCATTCTTTGACCTCACACTGATGATAGTTCCCTGATCCAGCACCGTGAACCACCTCATCTTATGTGCAATATCACGGGTGAGCCGGATATGCGGATCCTGATCGATTCCAACCGGAACAACCGTCGGCGCCGGCCCTTCCATCAGCTGCGGGTACAGGATATCCGCAACCTGTGTGGCAACCGAATCTGCATGGGCAAGCGCAGTCTCCTGTGAGAATCCATAGATCGCCTGGAGATCCG
>NZ_JARVGN010000418.1 GCF_029762515.1 Methanocalculus sp.
TTTTTGCAGCAGCAAATGTCCCATGCCCCCTGGCAATGACAAGATTACTATTTTTTAAGGCTTCTGCACAATTCTCTGCGAGTTCCTGACTGCCGGGTACTCCCTCCACAACAGAAATCTCCGGGCAGAGCATTTCCCCTTCACTGTCGATTGGTATGATCTGATCCATGAGAAGTGAAGCCGCAACCGCACAGGAGGGGTGTGCATGGACAATTGCACTATGTTTCGTCTCCCTGTAGATCGCTTCATGAACCCTGTATTCGCTCGATGCGCCCTTTGGAACCGGCTCGCCGGGAATCACCAGGACAAGGTCTCCAGGATCATCAAGGTATGAACCACTTCTCGTGATCAGGTACCCCTGATCTGAACGTATGCTCATATTGCCAAAATTACCGCCAACGAGTCCTTCATTGAAGAGGCGGCGTCCTATTCGTGTAAAATCCGGATTCTGCATTCCTGACATCTCTTTTTACTACAATATTCTTTTGCATATTCAACAATCTGGCCATGGCAGGATCTGAGTAGACGGTTATCGGAACCAAGAGCTGACAGGAAGATCCGGCGCAATTGATCATCAGTGAGAGATACCCCGGCGCAGGTACAGATCCGGCGGGTATATGCATCAATTACAAATGTCTCCCGAAAAAGTCCATAACAGAGGATACTATCGGCAGTCTCTTCACCTACACCATTCACTGTGAGGAGGGAACGTCTCAGGAGATCGGTTGGGATCAGATCGATCTCTTTCATCTCATGATATTGATCCAGAAAAAATGTGGCAAGCTGATGGAGGCGTGCTGATTTGACCCGGTAAAACCCGGTGCATCGTATACAGGACTCCAGATCTGCCGGATCCGCTGCCGCAATCGCGGAAAGGGTATTCAACCCGGCTGATCTCAGCCGGGTTAATGCCGCCTCAACATTCTCCCAGCGTGTCTGCTGGGTCAAAATCGCGCCAACTGCCACTTCGTCAAATGGTGCATCCCACCACGGAACGGGGCCATAGGTCTCGTTTAAGACCGAAATGAGTGATTCTATACGGTCTCTCTCTTCCATCAGATAAGCGGTTTTAAGAGTTCTTCCAGTCTCCGTGCATCGGTCACTCCTTCGAGTTTATGGATGACGGCTCCGTCTTTCTCTATGATTAGTGTCGGAACAACCTGAATCTGGTATTTTCCTGCAAGATCCATATGATGATCGACATCAATTGTCTTGATTTCAACTGCATCCCCGAGTTTTACCTTCAGGTCCTCAATGATGGGGGTCTGCATCTTGCATGGCCCGCACCATGTGGCGAAAAAGTCAATAAGAATCGGTCTGGTCATGGAACTACCTTCTTTTACAGTCGTTGAAAAGAGCAATAAAGATTGCCTTTTTCCTCTCTCCTGAGATAAACCCCATGAGAATGGCATGCAGATCAGACCTGTTTTGAGTATGCTGACTATCAAAGGCAAATCATGCGCGATCGGAGCCCAATCCCGCTTCTTGCAGTTGTCATGAATAAACACCCAATTGATGATAATCGGGTTTTTTCAATCCTGGCAGATGAAATCAAGGATGAAGATGATCTTCTCTCGCTGCTTGAAGTTGTTGATGTGTTGGTGCAGTTATAGTTTTCAACTCACTCTTTTTCTGAGAGAGAACGATGGTGCTAAATTGTCTGCATTCAGATATCTTTTATGAGTACCAGAATCGATATAGAAGTAATCGGGCTTGAGGAACTCTCATGCGGTCCGTTCCCCTGCAATGATGAACGAAGCTGTGAACTTACCGAATGTGCGCCCACCGAGAAACTTGTCAATGCTGTATCGGCGCTCAAAAAGGCGCTGAAGAAGGAGTATGGCGGTACTCATAAAAGATATCTGAATGCAGACAATTTAGCACCATCGTTCTCTCTCAGAAAAAGAGTG
>NZ_JARVGN010000419.1 GCF_029762515.1 Methanocalculus sp.
TCTGATGATGTCATCTCTGATCCTCTTCTCTTTTTCATCGTAAAAAAAGTGCCTGGTGATCCGGGCAATTCCTGGTAATTGCCGGGTTACCAATCACGCTCATGTACCGGGGACGTAAAGCCCGCTCACCACGATATACTGGTTGCCATCGCTCCCCTCAACAAGCCTGAAGTAAGCTGATTTCCTGTATATGCCTGTTTCTTCGGGGATCATCCAGATGTAATCCACCCAGCCTGAACCATCCGCAAGGGCGGTTTTTCGGATCTGATCACGGTACGCTGTGCCTGCAATATCGGTCTTTCCTTTTCTGTTCACTCCGATGAGGAGCGGGTTATCTGCCTCTGCAACGATTGTCAGATCGGTGTCATAGACAAAGACATAAAGTGCCCTGTTTTCACTGTCCCAGAACGGATGTTCACCGGCATTGATCCGGGCGATTGTGCCGGATGTATCCCTCTGTATCTCGCCGGCAGTAAACTCCACCAGTTCTGTCACTTCTTCTGCAGTGACAGGCGGATTAACAAGTGAGGAAACCCCGACATACCTGTATACTATACGCTGGTATTCGGTTACACCGGTCTCATCTGGTGCATACCTGACGGTGTCAAGTGCCGTCTGGAATGCGTCCACGACAGAATCAGGTGTATCGATATTGAATGCGTAATAGAGATCATGGGAATCAAGTGTATAGATGACTTCGAAAGAATCGGGATCTCCGGTTACTACTTCTGAAAAGTGCCTGCCAGCAAGGTCCCCATAACACCAGAGATCGATTATATCCTCTTCCATCATCATGATGAGCCCTTCAACATCCCCGGTTGAATAGATGGCATCCCTATCGACACCAATCTCCTCGAGTATGCCGGTGGCAGCATCCCCCTGCACAACCCCGATCCGGTATGTATTCAGATCTGCCGGCCCGGAGATTGCAATATCTGCCCCCTTCTCAGCAAAGATCACTTTTCGCTCGGAGATAACCGGTCCTGCCCATTTGAAGTCGTCTTCCCTCTCCGGGAGCCGGATTGTTCCAAATATTGCGGTATTCTCCTCTGAAAGCGCTCTGTCATAGGCATATGCCCATAAGCGCACCTGGATCTGGTCCGGGGATATCGGGGTTCCCATCTCTTCAAATGCCGCCGTCAGGAGGTCAACTAAAATTCCTCTGGCCTCCCCGTCCTCCATATAATTGAAGGGGGGATAATTTTCTGTCAGGAATGTCAGATCCGTTGAAACTGTCTGAACCGGGGCTGGCTCACCTCTTTCTTCATGGGTCATGCATCCGGGCGCAAGTACCAGCAGTACCAGCACTCCGAGTATGAGAGCGATGCTTATTGGTTTCATGTAACTACTCTTGTATCACACTGTACTAGTACGTTACCACTGAAAAGTCAGAATTGTGTCAGATCTTTTGTTTCCATCCAGCCATGTGCCGGCACCGTCAACACAAAACGAGCCCCTCTTCCCGCCTCCCCATTTTCGATGAGCGTAATCCCTGTCACTGAAGCGATATCGCGGGCGAATGCAAGGCCAAAACCGGTGTTTTTGCCATAGCCGTACCTGAAGATCAGCTCTTTTTCCTTATCCGGGATGCCGGTACCATCGTCCTCGACTGTGAGGAGGACACTCCCATCTTCCTGTCCGGCTGTCGAGATGGTGATTGTTCTGATGGTATCGCCGTGGCGGATGGCATTTTCAAGCAGGTTATATATCACTTTGACAAAGAGGCGATCGGCATAGATTGCGATTGGTTCTATATGGCGAATGATCGTGATCCCCTCTGCCTGAATATTCTCCAGAGCCTGGGCGATCATGAACGGTAGTGGCTGCCAGACGGGATCATGTGCTCCTATCTCCTGGTATTCACGGGAGAATTCGAGATGGCTGATG
>NZ_JARVGN010000041.1 GCF_029762515.1 Methanocalculus sp.
CGATCAACCAGAACCATATAATCAGCAGAACCGGCAAAAGACTCCTCATCGAGTGGCATGGACGGCGGGCATCTTCCGGTGGTATGGCACCCGGATTTATTGTCGGAGTCGGGATTGATATTACCGGGAGAATACAGGCCGAAGATTCACTCAGGGAAGCAAACCGGAAATTAAACCTTCTCTCAAGCATCACCCGCCATGATATACTGAATAAGATAATGACAATCAAAGGGTACCTGGAAATTGCCGGTGAGACAGAATCAGATGAGGAACTCGCAGAATACCTTGAGCAGCTGAAAGCCGCTGCTGATGCAATAGAAAGACAGATTGAGTTTACCCGCCAGTATGACCAGATCGCTGTAAATGAACCTGAGTGGATCTCGTTATCCGGCCTTCTGGAAGAGATAGATGATTCATTGTTACCAATCACTGCTGTTTGTGATCCTGTGCTGATCTATGCCGAGCCGATGATCGGGAAGGTCTTTATGAACCTCTATGATAACGCCCAAAGGCATGCAGAAGGGGCAACAGGCATAACAATTCGATGCCAGGAGAGGGATGACGGCCTCCTTATCACCTGGGAGGATGACGGACAAGGCATCCCCTATGATCAGAAAGAGATGATCTTTGAGAGCGGGGTTGGAAGACATACGGGTTTTGGCCTTTTCCTTGTCAGTGAGATCCTTGAGATTACCGGAATTACCATTTCAGAGACCGGGGTGCCCGGAGAGGGGGCGAGGTTTGAAATCCTGGTTCCAAAAGGAGGATTTTGTATTCAACCTTCAATGGAAGAGATAGATTCCGATCAGGGAGGGAACCATTCCTTCTCTGGACAATAAGTGTCTGAGAGCATTCACACCAGAGTCTGATCTCATGCTCACACCCCCTCTGCCGGCAGTTTTGGCAGTGCATTTCTGTAATGCCAGAAGATGAGTGCGAGAACCACATAAAAGGCAGCAGCAAACCAGCCAAATTCCCCAAGCATCATCTCCCCGGCATCAGTCATTTGGGTAAGTGCCGGGTAGAACTGCTGGATAAGATAGTTCCAGAAGCCATGAAAAAGGACGGCAGCCCAGACACTTCCCGACATAAGGCGGAGCCAGGCAAGGATGAGTCCTGCACCCATCACTGAGGGGATGAAGACGGCAAGGGAGAAGGCAAGAGATCCAGCCCCATGATAGGATCCAAAGATGATCAGCGGGAAGTGCCAGACCGTCCATATGCCGCCGGATATCAGTGCGAGGGGTGTGAAGCTCTGGAACCGGGCAAGTTCCGGAACCAGAAATCCCCGCCATCCGAACTCCTCACCGGCTGCTGCGAAAAGGTTGAATCCAACTGCGATGGTGAGTGTGGGGATGAAACTGATTGAGAGGAGAATCGCTGCACCCTCATGGCTGAAGGGGGCTATAGCTGATATCCAGGCCGATCCAAACATCAGGAGCCCTGCTCCAATTGGAATGAGCACAGCAACAAGGAGCCAGATCGGCTTTTTGACAGCCATTCCAAATCCCTTCAGGTTCCGCTGAAAGTACAGGCGGGTAATTATGGCAGCAAGCGTCGGGCACCACATCACGGCGATAGTATAGAGATAGAGGCGGGTCGCATTGTCTGCCAGTGCAGGTGTCCCTGAGATCAGGTACCAGAAGAGTGAAGAGAAGATGAAGGTGAGGATGACGAATATCGAGACCGTGATCTTTGGATTTGGGGGGATAGTGTATCCTGTTTTGATACCAAAGGAAGCAGTGGATTCCATATACTAATCTTTTTCATAGAGATTAATATTGTGATTCCGGTATTTTCAGGCTACTTCACCGGGGTTATGTGAGAGAGAGAGAGAGTCCATCCATAAATATAATCGTCAATGCTCTACATGATTCCTGTATTTTCAGAATATATGCATAACTATTGCCTGAGAAATGAATTGATGAGTGAAAAGACAAAAGTCAACTTTAATTTAGGGACTTCGAAAAAGAGGTTGATCCATAGAAAGATATATACACGATTCAACGTGATAGCTATATGTACATGCCAACTACACACATTGTTTTTGTGGGAAACCAGAAGGATCGCCTGATCGAGTCGATCAGCGCCCTTCGTGAGATTCCTTTTTCAAAACTCTTTCTTATCGTCGGGGAAGATAAAAATAAAGCCAGTGAACAAAATATAAAAAAGATTGCCAAGCAGATTCAGACCGAGCTGAAGATGCTCTGGGATATTGACATCCGGGCAGTTGACAAGCAATCTGTTCTGAAGGCAGCAAACCAGCTCTTCACGATGATCACTGAAGAGAAGATGATAGGAAATGATGTCTTCCTGAATACATCCGGCTCAACCCATACCCTGTCGGTTGGTGCCTATATCGCCGCCTGCATGACCGGATCGAAGATGATAACAGCCATTCCGAAATATGATGACATGGGAGAAGAGATCGGAATTGAGGAGGTCATTGAGATCCCGGTCATCCCGGTGGATTATCCTGGTGAAGAGCAGCGGCATATCATCACTCTCATTGGAGAGGGAGTCGAGTCACTTGACAGCCTTATCTTCATGATCACTCCCGATATCGAGAAGGATAGCAAGGAGTTCAGGAGCGAGCGGAGCCGGCTCTCCCACCACCTCTCAAAGCTTGAAGAGGCCGGGTTCATTAAAAAGGCAAAGAAAGGACGCAATATCTCGATACGGCTCACTGAACTGGGCAGAATGCTCGCCGATATGGTAAATTCAAAACTTATATAATCACTTTTTTCCTCCAGACAGTAAAGGATTGAGAGCTGTTTGGTGACTATTTGCACAAAACGAGAGAATAGCATTCAGGAAGAATGATACACAGTCCGGGGCATTTTATTTTCCATATAAACTGACGAATTCTTCCTGATTCGCCAAAAAATGAGTCTGATGCTGTTTGGGCGATGAGATCAGTGACCCCGTCACCTTTTTGTACATCAATACCCAATAATGAATACGTTAGAACATGAGTGGACAAAAAGAAACACAAGATATGAGCAGACCATATATTCACGGCAGATCAAAGAGAGAGGCGGAACGACTCTCCGATCAGGCAGATACACTCACCCGGATCCTTCACCATGATACCAGATATCCACACGGATGCAGGGTGCTTGAAGCAGGATGCGGTGTCGGTGCCCAGACTGCGATACTCTCTGCCCATTCTCCGGGAGCAACGATAACATCAGTTGAGATATCAACAGAATCTCTCCGGATTGCCCGGTGGAGAATGAGAGAATTGCATATTAAAACAGTTGACCTTGTGAATGGGGATATCTTCACTCTCCCCTTCCGCGAGTCTGCTTTTGATCATATCTTTGTCTGCTTTGTGCTTGAACACCTCCACAACCCACGCTCGGCACTTCTGAAACTACGCTCCCTGCTGAAGACGGGTGGAACGATTACAATCATTGAAGGTGACCATGGATCAACCTTCTTCCACCCCGACAGCCCATTTGCACAGGAAACCATTCGAACGCTTGTTTCGCTCCAGGCAGAGAAAGGAGGAGATGCCTGCATCGGGAGAAGACTCTATCCGCTCATGAAAGAGGCAGGGTTCTCTGATGCGGCGGTGTCAGAGAGGATGGTGTATGTGGATGCAGGCAGGCCCGATCTTGTGGAAGGTTTTACCAGAAAAACCTTTATTGCCATGGTTGAAGGAGTTCGCGAAGAAGCACTCGCACGTGGACAGGTATCACAAACTGCCTGGGAGAAGGGGATAGCCGACCTTGAGAGAACTACTGAGGCAGACGGGACGTTCTGCTACACCTTCTTCAAAGGAACTGGTACGAAAGGATAATCATCCAAATAGCTCAGCAAGGCTTATCATCCCTTCAATCCATGAATCCGCATGGACTTTCGAGGGCACTTTCTCCTTCTCCTTTTGATCTGCTTCATAACAGCCCTGCCGGTTGCCGGATCAGATCAGCTCCCTGTGCAGCCACCCGGGCCGCTTGACCCGGAAGAGGTCGAAGCGTTTCTTGATGAGATCATGCCGGCAAACCTCGCCCTCTACAATGTGCCTGGGGCAACGGTTGCGGTTGTGAAAGACGGAAAGCTCGTTATTGTAAAAGGGTATGGTTACAGCGATATCGAAAAGCGGGTGCCTGTGGATGCGGACAATACGCTCTTTCGGATCGGATCGATCACCAAACTCTTCACCTGGACTGCTGTGATGAAGCTTCAGTCTGAAGGCAGAATCGATCTCGATACTGATGTGAACCAGTACCTGAAAGATTTCCAGATACCAGACACCTATCCCGGTGAGCCGATAACAATGCGCCACCTGATGACGCATACTGCCGGGTTTGAAGAGTATATCTGGTTTATGGCAGTTGATAATGTTGATAATATGATATCATTCAGGGACTATTGTGCCGGCTATATGCCCGCACGGGTCAATCCACCCGGCAAGGTCTCATCTTATTCAAATTACGGAACCACCCTTGCAGCAGTTATAATCGAGGATGTCACCGGAGTTCCGTTTGAAGTATATATCAACGACAATATCCTCTCACCACTCCGAATGGAGAGCACCAGTACAGGAGAGGATCTCCCTCCTGAAAGAGCAGAAAGACTCTCGAAGGGATATGTATTCAGCCGGAAGAATCAAGCCATCCATGATGACATCTATAATATCGGGCCTGCCGGAACAATAAGCTCCACAGCACCGGATATGGCGGCATTTCTTGCCATGCATATGAAAGGTGGGAGCCTGGATGATGTCACAATCCTTCCCCGTGACACCGCTGGGCTCATGCATGCAGAGTCATTCACAAATGATCCCCGCGGCTCGGGCATGTGCCTTGGCTTCTATGAGATGCATGTCAATAACAGGCGGCTGATCGGTCATGGCGGAGATACCAACACGTTTCATTCTCTCCTGATCTTCATGCCAACAGAGCAGGCAGGTTTCTTCGTCTCCTATAACAGCGTCGGCGGAGGGGCAGCGAGAAATGAACTGCTCCGGGCATTTATGGATCACTATTACCCGGCAGAAGAGGTAGCAATCCCGGATCCAGATCCACTGAACACTGCCGATCTTGAGAAATATACGGGCACCTATGAGACCAACCGGCGCAATATGGCACATTTTGAGAAGTATGTCGCCAAACGATCACCAATTGTGGTCTCTGTTTCAAGTGATGGAACACTCCTCCTTGAGCACCCCGGAAATGCTCAGGAATATTATATGATTGAAAAGGATATCTTCGCACTCCCGGATGGAGACCCCCAGTGCACCGGAAACCTCATCTTTCATCTCGGTTCTGCCGGGAGGCCGGAGTTTTTCGTCCTTCAAAACGTCCCAATTCTCACTTTTGAGAGGCTTGCCTGGCATGATACACCGTCATTTCTGGAGAATGTGAAAAATGTCGCCGGGATTATTCTTGCAACGGTACTCGTCTGGCCGCTCCTCGCTGCATTCAGGCGGGCATATGCTATACCTGAAAAGGCAATGCCACGCCACGCCCGGATTGCCCGGTGGATTGCCGGTGCATCCGCGTTCTCGCTCCTTGGATTCGTCCTGGTAATACTACCCGAAATCATAGATAACGAGACACTCGTCTCAACATACCTGATCAGTCCGGTTCCACCAGTTGAGTTTACCCTCGCCCTGATTGTCCCGGTACTTTCGCTTCTGTTGACGCTGCTGACAGTTGGTTTCGCTGCCATTGCCTGGAAAGAAGGGTACTGGAACCGCCTGCACAGAATCCATTATACGGTTGTTGCTGCTGCCGCAGTTGCGATGCTCTGGTGGATCAATTCCTGGAATCTCTGGGTATTCTGCCTCTGAGATTCACTATTTTTTGTATCTTCTCCGAACTCCCCCATACCAGGTTTAAATAGATTCTTATTAGCTGCTCAGATATCATCAGGAACCCTACACACCAGGATAATTGCCCCTCTTCGAATCAAGAGAGGGAAAAATGAGTGATCCATTGTTTCCCTCCATTCGATCTCCGGGCATACACATACCTTTATAGAATGTCCTGACAGAATATGATCTACGATACCATTATGAAATTCTCTCTCATTGTCGAAAAGGACGAGGATGGGCGGTATGTCGTGGAGTGTACTGACCTGCCGGGATGTATGAGCGAAGGAGAAACGCTCAAAGAAGCTATTGACAATATCCATGAAGCAATCATTGGCTGTCTGAGCTCGAGATTAAAGATGGCATCTGAGAATATCCAGATCAGTTCTCTTCCATCTCATATGAGGACTTTTTTTCCAAATTTCTGATCATCTAATCCCTGATTCCTGAGTAAAAGAATCTAAATGTCGTGGCTTCATCCTCACAAATGATCCCCTTTCATACAAGCGACAGTGCATAAGAAACTGTGGTTGAGGAAGAGAGAGGAAACAGTAACAAGTAATGGGCGCGAAGCGCCATCTATCCTCAATGGCGGGGCTATAAGCCTCGCTTGGTGACCGATAGGTCGCCTTCACCGAGCTCCGAAGGGGGATGGCAGTGCCCCCCCGGAGGATGTTCGGTGACCAGTCCTAACAAGTGTATGAATTCACATCTGACGATCAAGGGGTTTGAATCATGCACTTGGAACAACTCAATCTCGTGCTGAAGATCCATGATTCATCTAAAAGGGCGAGGAGACCCCGGCATTCATGCCGGGGAGGAATCGCCCATAATTGAACCATAACCCATATCCTGTAGTACAACCCATATGCATCAAATGGTAATTCGAACGGTGTCAAACTATCTGCGACTGTCACAACGACAGTATCATATTATTGACACACTCGCATACCATTCAAAGAATTTGTACAATGTTGCATTGTACAATACCCGGCAGCATTACTTCGAATATTGCGAAAATGCTCCGATCTTCCAAGCGGTTCGACCGGATATTGCTGCAAACGTCACCATCTGTATCGGTTCCTTTCTCCCCTATACCCGGAAGAAAGACTTTCCCTACAAAGATGTCTCAAATTATGTCCAATCCCGCCAGAATGAGAACTATCCGCTGCTCCATAGTGATGTTGCGCAACAGACGATTAGGAGTGTTGAAGAAGCGTACACCTCGTATTTTGCACTCATGCGGATGTACCACTGTGGCGAACTCAGCAGCCAACCACGATCCCCGCGCTATCTGGACAAAAATGGCAGGTACAAACTGGCATTTCCTGCATCGCATATCACAATGCGGAATGGATATGTCACTCTCGGCATGTCACGGATGTTTAAAAAACAGCATAGATTAACCGGGAAAGAACTGACATTCAAAATCCCGCCACACATTCAACCAAACCAGATCCGTGAAGTGACTCTTGTTCCACACCATAACGGGAAGGTATACACGATCGAATTTGCGTATACGGCTCCCCCTCAACCAACACATCTCAATCCTGACCATTATCTTGCGATTGATCTCGGCGTTACCAATTTTGCAACAATCGTTGACACTGCTACCGGGACTGCCTCGATTATCGATGGTACGTATCTAAAATCAATCAACCGGTGGTACAACAAAGAAAACGCCCGATTACAATCGATTAAAGATAAACAGGGATTAACCGAGGAGTTTACGCACCGCCAGTCACGCCTCCTCATCAGACGAAATAACAAAATCGATGAGGCGATGAACCGATTTGTCGCTTATCTCATCAAATTTGCATGTGATCACGAAATCGGTACCATTATTGTGCCACGATGGGATGGGATCAAACAAGAGATCAATCATGGTGCGAGAAACAACCAGAATTTCGTCCAGATTCCCTATGCGAAATTTCGACGGAAATTACAGGCAAAATGTGAGATATTCGGGATACACTTTGACGACTCCCATGATGAACGGTACACATCGCAGGTTGATGCCCTGGCACTCGATCCGATCCAGAAACCATGGTATGGAAGATGCCGTCGTATCAGCCGGGGACTGTACCAGAGTAGTTCCGGTATCGTGATCAATGCGGATGTCAATGGTGCGTTAAACCATTTGAGAAAAGTAGCTGGTGATTCGGTTATGACACCGATAATCAGTAGCGGTCGCGTCAACCGACCGGTACGAATAAGGCTCAACTACGAGCAACCTTCGTGCACATTAAATTGCAATGTCTGTGGTAACACCGCTATTGCAAGCCCCGCCGTTTAGGGCGGGGTAGTTGACCCATCATCTTGCCGATTCCAACCTCCTGAAGCGCTGCGGAGAGGAGCTGGCAGAGCATTTCAGGCATCTCTCCCCGACAAAGATACTGACCGCCGAGGTGAGCGGAATACTCGCGGCACTCCCCACCGGAATGGAGCTTGGCATACCGGTATTAATCGCCAGAAAAGAGGTCCCGAAGACGATGCAGGGACCATATTTTCACGATAGCCTGCATTCACGGACAAAAGGACACAACAAGACGGATCTCTTCATCCTGACGGAATACATTGGGAGCCAGGACCGGTTGCTGATCATCGATGATGTGCTGGCACGGGGGGAGACTGCCGCCGCACTGATCAGGGTTGCCGATTTGGCGGGTGCGGAGGTTGTTGGTGTCGGGGTGCTTGTTGAGAAGACATTTGAGGCAGGGAGGGATCGGATCCGGGCAGGAGTCCCGGTGCATGCTCTTTGTACAATAATGGGGGTTTGCGGTGGACGGATATTGATCGAAGAGGATGATCGATAATCCCATTTCACAATGCAAGGCAGGAAAAGAGGAAGAAGAGATGAAAAAATGATGACCTGCCCTACCTCTTCACCACATGCACAGCCGAGGCCTTGAAAGATGCGCAGATCTCAGATCCCACACTGATCCCAAGCTCCTCGGTTGCCTTCCAGGTGATAACGGCGATGAGCTGTATCCCGCAGTCAAGGATGAGGCGGTTCAAGGGTCCCATCGGGATGATCTCAACCACCTTTCCGGGGAGGATATTCCTGACACTTGTCGCATGTTCGCCTGTACAACTGAGGGCGATATCCTCAGGCCTGAGGAAGAGATGTACATGAGTGCTCTCTGTAAGCGGGGAGATCGCATACAGAAGCGTACCATCTGCCTCGATAGTGGCAAGGCCGCCGTCTTTTCCAGTGATGGTACCCTCGATAATATTCTCAATTCCGACAAAACGGGCAACGTAACGGTCATGGGGAGCTGAAAAGATCTCACGGGGGGT
The DNA here is from genome assembly GCF_029762515.1 of Methanocalculus sp. Lineage (GTDB taxonomy): Archaea > Halobacteriota > Methanomicrobia > Methanomicrobiales > Methanocorpusculaceae > Methanocalculus. The sequence goes on from NZ_JARVGN010000041.1 coordinate 9,122, forward strand.
ACCAA
>NZ_JARVGN010000420.1 GCF_029762515.1 Methanocalculus sp.
TGAACCCGACGGGCTCATTTAAAGATCGAGGTATGACCCTTGGGGTTTCCATGGCGCTTCAGCTCAATATGAAGATGGTCGCCTGCGCGAGCACCGGAAATACTTCAGCCAGCCTTGCTGCCTATGCTGCACGGGCCGGGATACCGGCAGTAGTCCTCCTACCGGCAGGAAAGGTTGCAATTGGAAAGATTGCACAGGCACTGATGCATGGTGCGCGGGTCATCTCGGTTGCCGGCAATTTTGACCGCACCCTTGAGATGGTCCATGAGCTCTGCATCTCGCATGGGATCTATCTCTTAAATTCTGTAAACCCGTACCGGCTTGAAGGGCAGAAGACGATCGGGTATGAGGTGATTGATCAGCTTGGATATGTTCCAGACCGGCTTGTTCTCCCGGTTGGCAATGCAGGAAATATCTCTGCGGTGCACAAGGGTCTCACAGAGTGGCAGTCACTCGGCTGGATTGACTCCCTCCCGATGATGACTGGGATCCAGGCAGAAGGGTCAGCCCCGGTTGTCCGGGCGATCAAGGGTGATCTCCCCGAGGTAGTGCCGGATGAAAATCCTGAGACAATAGCAACAGCCATCCGGATTGGTGCTCCTGTGAACGCAGAAAAGGCGCTTCGGGCGATCCGGGAGACCGGAGGCCTTGCCGAATCCGTCACCGATGCAGAGATCCTCTCAATGCAGAGGGATCTTGCACGGTTGGAGGGGATCGGGGTTGAACCTGCATCTGCGGCATCGGTTGCAGGGATAAAGAAACTGGTAGAGATGGGTGTGATCGATCCGGATGAACGAATCGTATGTGTCGTGACAGGCCACCTGCTGAAAGATCCAGAGACGGTGATTCAACAATGCAGTCCACCAACCGAGATAGATGCCACCTTACCTGCCTTGCTCTCTGCCTTGCAGCTCTGATCCTGGCATCGCCTGCTTTTGCGCAGAATGCTACGTTCTCGATTAATGAGAACGCCAGTAGCTACTCTGCTTCAGTGGAAATAACTGATACAGATAGCTACCAGTTCACAAAACCCGGGTACCTTGGTGAGGCAGTTCCTATCTCCGTCCGTGAGATACGGGTTATGGGTGTTCATGGCGAGGTCTCCTATGATGAGCAGAGGAATTCTGTGATCACCTTTCCAGAGGGAGATTATCTCATCTCATATGAAGGGGATCTGGATGGCAACTCGTTCTCTGCTCTCTTCAAAACACCCTATAATGTCACCATCTCTCTGCCGGGAGTCTATTTTGTAGATAACCCGCTGCTTGGATATGTCAGCCAGGGGGGAAGTGTGCTTGTCGGGGAGAACCAGACAACCATCCTCTGGGAGAGTACCCGGTATGCTGAGATCAGGTTTTATGACGAACTACGGCTTTTTATACTCTCTGTATTTGGGACGATCTGGGTTGTATTTATGATCATCCTGCTCTTTGGCTACTACTCGATGAGGGCAGCATCCAGGAGGGAGTAGCTGCTCTCTCTTTTTTTGTCTGGATCTTCGCTGATCTGTTGCGGGTTTTCAATAGGGTTCGAGTCAACAATTTGCTAATTTGGGGTTTGAATCATACACGAGGAACTGTTCACTCTGGCTCAGAATATTCAGGAACCATGGAGGTTCAAATGGATTGAAATCCTGCCTATAATAGATTGGTTTTCGAATGTACCTTGATTGAACCCGGTCACCGAGACAAAGAACCACAGAGATTGCCACCACCCCGTCCCCGTCCGCAAGTGCTTCGCAAAGAGGTTGTACTGGCTGACCGCACATGCAGCGCCGGGAGGAGCGGGAATGCTTCGGGGCTGCCTGAGCAGATAAAACCCGATTCTTTCGAATCGCCTTTCAGGTTGCTCTGATGAGCAAGGTTTTATCACCTCTGTCATCCT
>NZ_JARVGN010000421.1 GCF_029762515.1 Methanocalculus sp.
GGCAAAAGAAACAGATCCGAAACGAATGGAATTTCTCACCGTCGATTCGCCCCAGGATGCCATCCACCTCCTCGCTGCAATGAAACGGGACAATGCCGACGATATCGCCGAGGCAGAAGAGCTTGTCGCATCCCTCAAAGGCGGATGCAGTGCCGGGACACGGGTTGCCAATATCGACCATCAGGGGAATGTCTACCCCTGCCAGTTTGCACAGGCAGACGAGCTCCTGGTCGGATCAGTCAGGGACCAGCCATTCTCCCGGATCTGGGATGCAACTGATCATCCGGTCCTCTCGATCTTCAGGGAGGCATCACCCGCACTTACCGGACACTGTGGAAATTGCCGGCATATCACCCTCTGCGGCGGGGGATGCAGGGTACGGGCGCTCAGGCTCTGCGGAGATATCCATGCAGAAGATCCCTTCTGTTTCCTCAATGAAAATGAATAACACGCTAATTTCTTCAGAGACATGGCACGACTAAACCCGGAAAAAACCACCATCCTCTTCTTCGATCTTGAGGCATATGTCCCGGAACCACTCCGGAGCAGGCCGAGGATCCCCTCACTTGCCGCAAACCCGCATCTCCCGGGAGTGTATCTCATAGGTGGTGCATTCAGCTGCTGCAACCCGTTTCAGATCGACTCACCCGGGATACAGGGACACTGGATATGGGAATATGAATCCGAGCGGGATCTTCTGGAAGCAATCTATTCTCTCTTTCAGGGATGCTGGGCGAAACTGGAAGGAAAAGAGAGGCACGAAGCAGATCTGATCATAGCAGGTGTTGGGATCGGAACCTTTGATATCCCCTTCCTCTACTCGCGAGCACTCATCAACGAGATCGCTCCCCCAAAAGATCTCTACGAGACCTTCTGCTGCTGCCGGGTGCTCGACCTTGCTTCAGCCGGGATCGGATATTTGAGGGAGCGCCATCCCATCCCGCACCCGGTCACCCATACCGATCTCCTGAAGCGGTTCATCGGCGATGAGACAAAAGCAGGTGGCGGCGTTGTCTGGGATATGGTGGACTCCGGCAGAACCAGGGCGATTGTAGAGCGGACCGTCCTTGAGGTGCAGCAGATCATCGCCATATACCAGGCGATGATCACTCTGAACGGTTCAGCTCCCGCCAGACAAAACGGAAACGCTGGATTGCGGTGATATGGCCGAGGAAGCCAAAGAGCAGGAGCATGATCCCAAGATAGGTCCATGAGAAGAGTCCTGCCGGGAGGAGAATATCCGCAATCCCCGCAAGCAGGATCAGAACCAGCCGGTCGGCCCTCCCGAGGAGCCCGCCATAGTACCGGCCCACCCCGACCGCCTGGGCCTGGGTTCCAAGGTATGAGGACATCAATACACCGGTGAGGGCGAAGACGCCGACCTCCCATGAGGCAAACCCTCCGGCAAAGATCCCGATGATGATGATGATATCGGCATACCGGTCAAGCACATGATCCAGGAAATCACCCTTCACACCGGCAGAGCCGGATTCGCGGGCAATCGCACCGTCTATCGCATCAAAAAACGCATTTACGGCAACAAAGAGGACGCCGAGGCCGATCTCGCGGTACCAGAATGCAGTCCCGGCAACCATTGCCGCTACAAGTGCGAGTACCGTGCAGGTATTCGGGGTGAGGCCGAGGCGTATCGAGAGCCTTGCAACCGGGGTTACAATCCCGGTCATGTGAGGGCGGAGTTGATCCAGGGTCATGGCATATGGTTCATGAGATAGAGAGACCAGTCACAGGTGCCATGTGAGGGGGAGGCATCTCCCGCCCTGACATCCAGAACAAAGTCAGCAACTGTCTCGCTCGTTGTATCTGTCGTCTCGAACTCATAAATCACTTCTGGATCATGGTTCTCGAGGGTCTCGATGAGTGT
>NZ_JARVGN010000422.1 GCF_029762515.1 Methanocalculus sp.
CCACACCGCGGTTCGTCCATGCACTCACATGATTTGGATCAATTTCAAGTGCCTTGTTACATGCTTCCAAAGCCTCTACATTCCGATCCATTCGCCAGAGTGACCATCCACGATAGTTCCAGGCATCGGCATTTTGGGGATCTAATTCGATTAGTTTGTTAAACGCTTCCAGAGCTTCGCTATATCTCTCACTTTCAAAAAGCATAACCCCCTGATCATAAATCGCTTCAGTATTTTCTGATGCCTGAACAGCTCCTACAAAGCAGAGGAGTAGAATTATACATATATATAAAGTGCCTTTATGGTTCATATGACTCACAATAGTTCCTATTATTATTACCCTGTACCTCAGAGATCTGTTGCCATTGATAACCTTTTGATTCTATTATAACGATAAAGATGACGATCTGTTGTTCAGGGTGTCGATCATTTATACCTATTTTGTATTACCAGGTGTTCTACTCTGAAACGAAGAACAATACAACCTGTCCATATGATAATTATTTAGTTTAACTTGAATTTTTTTATAAAAATTTGCACAAAAAAGGTTAATATGATGTGGGAACGATTGTAAATCCCCGAATTCTGGTCTCTAGATCCCGATAGGATCAAAGACTCAATGTGCCCCATGTGCGACAGGTGTATGTGAGTGGGTATGCGATGGTTTATAATGCACTCAAATCTGCATGATAAAGAACATACTCAGAAAGAAGAATTGAAAAAACAGCACAAATCGTTCTGTTTAGGTTTTAGATTACTAACCTACTGTTGGAGTGCTGCGAGGGGGATCCGAACCCCCGACCTCCAGATATCCCAGATGATGGCGCCTTCGATTGCTCAAAACCCTATGAGTCTGGCGCCCTAACCAGCTAGGCCACCGCAGCATCTGATGTTTGCACGGCTTGTGCATAATAAGAAGGGCGCCTGTTCGTAAATAGCTTGCCATATGGCTTCAGGGAACCTGATATCCTGAGAACCCCGGCAACAGAAAGAAAAAAGAAAAAAATCTGATAGAATTGGAGATTTCAGGCTTGTTTACCCTTATTCATATGCTGGATATACACATTGACTGCTGCTGTAACCGCTGCCGTCTCCTTTCCCTGACGGAGGGATGCGGCGAGAGTCTGCATACGGGACTCTTCATCGCGGTAATAACTCTGGAGGTTCCTCATGATCTGCTGATCCACAAGGAAATGTGTGTGCGTATTGCCCTGGATGAACTGTCGGTTATGCATAAGGGAGTGATGGAGTGGCAGGGTCGTCTTCACTCCCAGGATCACATATTCATAAATGGCTCTTCTCATCCGCTCGATCGCCTCTATCCGGGTGAGGCCATAGGAACAGAGTTTAGAGATCATTGAATCATACTGGGGCGGGATTGCATACCCGACATGGATACCTGAATCAACCCTGATGCCGGGTCCGCCTGGAGAACGATAACGAACGATCTTACCAGGATCTGCAGCAAAATCATTCAGGGGATCTTCGGCATTAATCCTGCATTCGATTGCATGGCCGCGGAGAGAGATCTCATCCTGTTCATAAGCAAGCGGTTCACCGGACGCTATTGCAAGCTGCTGGCGGACAATATCGACTCCGGTGACCAGTTCTGTGATGGTATGCTCCACCTGGAGACGGGTATTCATCTCCATAAAATAATAATTGCCCTCAGAATAAAGGAACTCAACGGTCCCGGCATTTGTATAATTACAGACCTTGGCAACCGTCAATGCCGAATCTGTCATCTTCTCCCGAAGCTCAGGCGTCATGATCGGACATGGCGCCTCCTCAACAAGCTTCTGGTGCCGCCTCTGAATCGAACATTCACGCTCATAGAGGTGTATCCCATGGCCATCATAATCAGAGAGCACCTGCACTTCG
>NZ_JARVGN010000423.1 GCF_029762515.1 Methanocalculus sp.
GATCACGAAGTTCAAGATGTCGCTCACCATGATCAAGGAGTAAAACAATGGCAGATGAAGGCGATTACTGCACAGTCTGCGGGGGAACCCCCCCTGACAAGATTTTGATCAAGCAGATCATGGTCGATGGAAAAGAAACAGGCATCGACAAGCTTGACTGGATAATCGAAGAGGTGAAGAAACTAAAACTCACCAGTAAGCAGGCGATTGCTGATGAGATCATGCTCAGGGTTGCCCAGTTCAATTACATCCCGACAAAAAAGAGAGAGGCATACCAGGAGGCACTCCTTGCAGAGTACCACCGGTCAGCCTAAAGAATATCAACCCGATAATCGCTCATCAGGCCGGCTGAATACGACTCACCCCTGATGAACCTGATTCCTTCGAGTTCCTGTATATCCAGAACCGAACCATCCGCAGTCGTTGCACCGGTCAGTACCAGGAATGTCCCGGACTTCTCCAGGTGGAGGGTCACCACGTTTCCGGAGAGCGGAGCTGTATAGGTGATCGCAAGGGAATCGGGAGACTCTTCCCATCTTCCGGTGACAACATCCGCATAGCCGGACCGGTTTGGATCTTCTATTGACAGAAAGACGATATTTGCATCTCCGTTCGAATCGAACTGGAAGAGAAATACCGGGTTGCCGGAATCATGCACCCAGACCCCTGCAAGGGAGGCAGCGGGTGCTGCCGGTTCCGCCTCACTGACACAGCCTGCCGTCAGGAGAAGGAGGAGCAATATACAGATCAGATACCATTTCATCAAGATATCCTTTCTCACAATTGCTTATGGGCGTTTGCATCCGGAATCTCCATCCTCTCTCCTGGAGCAAGGATTGAAACCTGCATATCGGTCGTCTTCTCGATTGCATGCCTGAATGACTCTGGGTCCTGGGCGATCTTCTCCCAGGTATTATAGTGGATCGGGATGACGAGAGGTGCCCCGATATAGGAGGCTGCGATCATCGCCTCATCCGGCCCCATTGTGAACCGATCCCCGATCGGGAGCAGTGCTACATCGGGATGGTAGAGATCACGGATCAGCTTCATATCCGAAAATAGTGCGGTATCCCCGGCATGGTAAATCGTCACCCCATCCATTTTAATGATATATCCCGCAGCCGGTCCGCCATAATAACCGCCACCGGCATCCTCAATCCAGGAGGAATGAATAGCCTGCGTCATGGTGATATGGACACCGCCAATATCAATCCCGCCTCCGATATTCAGTGCTTCCGCGGATACGCCCTGGGCGGCAAGGTATTTCGCCAGTTCATTCGGAGCAACCGTCTTCCGTTTCAATGAAACCGTCTCTCCCAGGTGATCGGCATGGCCATGCGTTACACAGACGATATCACAATCAGGGGGAGTATCGCCGGACGGGATGAAGGGATCAATTAAGACACGCTTTGATCCCTCGATAAGGATACAGGAATGTCCGTAATATGACAGATACATGGGAAGAAGATCGGGTGAGAGAGTAAAAAAGGTTAGCTGAGATCAATCATCTCAGCTTCGGTAATATCGATTGCGTCACCAAGGCTGTCCCGGGTAACGGCAAGGGTCATCTGTTCGGTGAGATCACGATCCTCCATCACATCGCGGATGCGTTCAAGATAGGGATCAAGGGTGGTATCCTTCTGCTCATCCAGCACATGGCGGTACTCCCTGAGGGTGGATGGGCTGATCCCAAGATGCTCTGAGATCTCCTTCATCGTGAGATCCTGTGCAAGCAGATCATCAAGAATTGCCGGATCAAACGGCATCTTAAAGTCGAGATCGCGGAAGAGCTTCAACCGTACCCGGGCCCTGGCAACCGTCTTTGAGAGTTTCTCATCGCCAAGGCTCCGTGCAATCTCGGTGTCGTTTTTTCCATTAT
>NZ_JARVGN010000424.1 GCF_029762515.1 Methanocalculus sp.
TTGAAATTCGAAAGCTCCGGCACCGCCCACGACTGCGCCAACGTCACACCCTTCACGGGTGTGTGGATTGAAATATCTCGGGCCTGAAAGATGGCGCCGAAGTGACCGTCGTCACACCCTTCACGGGTGTGTGGATTGAAATTGTAAAGGTTCCTCACCTGTGGAAAATCCACCGAAGTCACACCCTTCACGGGTGTGTGGATTGAAATTTCAGAGGTATATCTAATGGCACGGATTACCGTAGTCACACCCTTCACGGGTGTGTGGATTGAAATCCCCCATGCCCGATATGGTGCTTTACGACGTGCGTCACACCCTTCACGGGTGTGTGGATTGAAATAAGCGGTGCGTGGGTTTTCCGGGTCGTCAGCGTCGTCACACCCTTCACGGGTGTGTGGATTGAAATGATAACCTCACGGGCGAGTTCATCGCCCGGGGGCGGGTCACACCCTTCACGGGTGTGTGGATTGAAATCTGGACCTCAACGACGAGGAGGTCCTGCTGGCAGGTCACACCCTTCACGGGTGTGTGGATTGAAATCATCAGTCGATCACCATCCTGCATTTGAGCACGGGTCACACCCTTCACGGGTGTGTGGATTGAAATTCTGGTGCGGGTCGTTTGACGTCAAGGCTGATAAAGTCACACCCTTCACGGGTGTGTGGATTGAAATCATATAGTATCATGCGAGACGCCGGCGGCCTTTGGTCACACCCTTCACGGGTGTGTGGATTGAAATGCTTCTAAATTTGCAAGGCGCTTAAGAGCGTCGCTCTGGTCACACCCTTCACGGGTGTGTGGATTGAAATTATGTGCCGCTCTTTATGGCGTTGTGGGTGACTATCAGTCACACCCTTCACGGGTGTGTGGATTGAAATTATGGGGGAGGAACCCCTGCAGAAATCCGTATCCCGCGTCACACCCTTCACGGGTGTGTGGATTGAAATCCTTAGCATTTTTCGCAATTGCGACGAACTCAATTGTCACACCCTTCACGGGTGTGTGGATTGAAATACATTCGGGATCGTCGCAGGGATACAACCCCGCGTCACACCCTTCACGGGTGTGTGGATTGAAATATACGAACCCCAGCCCCCCGTTGGCGCGGTTCGGCGTCACACCCTTCACGGGTGTGTGGATTGAAATACACCATCGATTTCTCTCTGAACCGCTACCATATAGAGTCACACCCTTCACGGGTGTGTGGATTGAAATGAGCAATACACCCGACACGCTCGAATGTGGTATCCAGTCACACCCTTCACGGGTGTGTGGATTGAAATTAAAGCGTTGAAAGAACGATTAGAAGGAAAAAAAGTCACACCCTTCACGGGTGTGTGGATTGAAATCCGCCGGGGCGCCCGGTGGGGCAAGCGCCAGGGCGTGTCACACCCTTCACGGGTGTGTGGATTGAAATACCTTCTCCGTAACCGACCTCAGCGACGATAGCACGTCACACCCTTCACGGGTGTGTGGATTGAAATATCAAATAAAATTAGAATCCTCCCAAAAGAAGGAAGTCACACCCTTCACGGGTGTGTGGATTGAAATATGCGTCCGCCCCCAGCGTCGTCTGTTTCGAATGGTCACACCCTTCACGGGTAGTTTGGATTGAAATTTATTTGTTGTCTGCCATAGTCCTACATTTCGATAGTCACACCCCTCACGGGAGTGCGGTTTGAAATCTGATTCCAATTTCCTTCCCTACGAAGTTAAGGGTCATCGGGACACACCAGCCGTCGCAGTATCCTGTCGCGTCAGTTGTCCTTCATACAGCTGTCATCTCCCGCGTCCCTCACCCTTCACCGCACCACGGGCCCCGCGCTCTCGTCAAAGGGGTTGCGCCGGGCCGCGAGCGAATAGAGGTAGGGGTAGGT
>NZ_JARVGN010000425.1 GCF_029762515.1 Methanocalculus sp.
CCAGGCAACCATCACTCAGATACTCCATGGTCCAATCAAGATCATTTTTACAGCGATATGCAATCCCCGGCATATTACTGATTAAGGATTGTAATTTGCGTTCACTCTCCCGGAGTGCCATCTCGGCTTCTTTCCGCTCAGTGATATCCTGACCCTGGGCAATGGTGGCAACGATCGTCTCTCCATCGCTTCCCCGGATATTTGCCGAATTCCAGAGGAGAGTTCTTACTTCCCCTGAGCGGTGCCGGATTGGTATCTCGACGACATCCCACATCTCCCCCGCCATGGCTCTTCGGATCAGATCCATCGATTCTTCCCGCCTCTCATCCGGGAAGAGCATTTCAAGATCAGATCCGATCGCCTCCTTTGGCGGTATGCCGGTAAGCCTCGAAAAAGCTTTATTGAATTTTGTTATCCTGAGATCACTATCCCAGACGATGATCGGGGCATTGGCGTACGTGATGAGGTTTCCAAGATATTCATTAGTCTCCTCCAGCATATCCCGCATGCTGATAATCTCCTCAAGCTGGGTTCTGAGCTCTTCCTCAGCTCCAGCCAGCTCTTCGTTCTTCTGGAGAAGCGCCAGTTCCGCCTTCTTTACATCTGTGAGATCGTGAAACGAGGCAACAGACTGACGTGTCCCCGGGATCATACCAACTGTCAGGTGGATGGGACGTGACTCCCCGTAACGGTTGATGAAGGTAAACTCATATTGTTCTGGGGGATCTGCCTTCCCCTCCCTCCTCTGCCGGTGATAGGCGTTCATCCGCACGAGATCCTGCTGGCTCACAAATTCTGTCCAGCTCATTCCGATCAATTCATCCTGTGAATATCCGTAGAGCTGTGCAAAGGCACTGTTTGCTAACGATATGCTGGTGTCTTCCTCGATAATTATCGTCGCTGCTTCGGTATTTTCAAAGATTGCCCTGTATCGCTCCTCAGAGAGCAGAAGCTGCCGTTGTGCGGCAATGTTCTCTTCCAGATGTGCCCGGATCTCCTCATCAGATGCTGCCAGCTCTTCATTCTTTTTCTTTAGCAGAATGTCACGTTCCATGAGTTCAGTGATATCCCTGCCAACAGACTGGTATTCACGGACCTTGCCGTAATCATCAAAGAATGCCCGAGTACTCCAACGATCCCATACGATCTTATTGTCGGGGAGAATTGTCCTCTGGTCAATGATGCTTTCAGGGTTTTTGGGGGTGAGCGAGGCAAAATGACGAGTGACTTTATCCTGATAGTCTATGTGGATGAGTGGTTTGAATCGTGTTCCAATCAGTTCTTCAGCAGACTTTTTGAATCTCCGGCAATAAGCATCATTGACAAAGAGAAAAGTGCCATCAGGGAGGAAACGGCAGATGAACTCGGACTGGGTTTCTACGACGTTTCGATACCGCTCTTCGCTTTCACGGAGGGAAGTTTCAGCCTTTCTTCTTTTTGCAGCATATACTACCTTATTCGCAAGTTCAGCAAACTGCGCCTTCGGATCTCCTCCCTTCTGGAGATAGAAGTCGGCACCTTCGTTCAGTGCCTCGATGACGACCTCCTCACGCCCCTTTCCGGTAAAGATGATAAAGGGTGTCGTGTCCTTTCTTGATCGCAGATATTTTAAAAAGGCGATACCATCACACTTGGGCATCTGGTAGTCGGAGATGATCGCATCAAATGGCTGCTCTTTGAGAAGCGTAATCCCTTCTTCTGGCCCGCCTGCTGTTGTGACGGTAAATTCCCCCGTTTTTTCGAGAAAGATCTTTCCGATTGCAAGGAGTCCGGGCTCATCATCCACATAGAGGATTGAGAGGGTTTGATCGCATATATCGACCATCAAGCTATGGTAGCATCGAAAACAGATAAAATTATGTTATGCTGTATAATTT
>NZ_JARVGN010000426.1 GCF_029762515.1 Methanocalculus sp.
GGACCGGCGGAGTTGATCGAAAATGTCGGGAACGACAGGAAAAGAAGGGGCGGAGTGGCCTGCCAAGATCCGTTATTGACCAGCCGCCTTGGGGATGGCAAGTGCCGGGTACCCCTCTTCCCGGATATCCTCGTGAATGATCACGCGTACCGCGTCGGCCAGCGATCTCCGGAATGCTGCCCAACCCTTGGGTGTATTCATATTTTCTGATAGATGAACAGAGCGGATGTAGAGCGGCACACGGTGCTTTAAGCCATCTGCATCCGTATGCACGAAGAAAAAGGTGCCATACTCTATTACATCAGTGTCGGGGTAGAGGAGGACTGCACTGGACGCACGGATCTTGGTGACGTAGGCATGCATTTGGTACATGTCGGGCTGCTTGACATCAAATTTGGCGTCATCGAGATTGAGCAGTTTGTACTTAGTGTCGATGACAGATATGGCGCCACCATCCCGTACAGTGATATCAGGTATGAGCTTGAAGACATTCCTTCCAAAGCTATTCTCCGCAAGATACCCTATTGACTCTTGGGATTGGATTTCCACCCGCTTTCCGAAGAAGTATGCAGGGTCGTCCAGCAGAACCTGCGCAATAAACTCTTCAAAGAGCTTCTCCATCGGGATCAGGAGCGAGAATGTTTCTTCACGGGATGCCCGAAGCGTAAGGGTAGAGTGTGCAAGGAAGATCCGGCAGATCCTGATAAACGGTTCGAACTGGCGGTTCAACCGGGTGAACCGAATGCGATCGACCTCCGCAAGGGTCACCGGTGCGAGAACGACTGGTTCGAGCACATTGGTAATGAACTTGAGCAGCCGGAAGTTCTCCGAACTCTTCACCGCCCGCGACATGAGGTGGCAGGTGTATTTGAGCGTCCGGTTCAGAGTGTTGTCCCTAGAGAACTCATGAAAGGTACAGGGGACGATGTGGAGCTTGGCAGGGTTTGTATAGCGCCGCACATCGATCCGCTCGCGAATGAAGCGAAGGTCTTCACTCCTTGCAACATACTCCCTATTCTGACGCGATTTGATGAGTTCAGCAAGATTCTTGGCAAACAGCCAGACAAAGACTTCAAAGAATTCAAACTCCTCAGTATCAAGATCCGCCGTATCGATCTCCGTGATTGGGAGTGATTCGGCATAGGAGAGCATCTTGAGGACGTTGCCGGCGATGATCGACTTGTTGTTCTCGTATCCATCGCCTTTGAAAAGCTTGGGGAGTATTTGGATTGTGAGATTCCCCACCGTGACAACGCCGATGTAGTTCAGAGGTTTAAGCGTTTTCCTCCCGATATCGAGGAAGTATTTCGTTCGGTTAAGATGCTCAAGTTCTTGGAGGGTGTCCTCCGTTAAATACAGCACATTCTCTTCTGTAGAGTATGAATCGGTCTCTGAGGCCGGTTCGTACCGGTAGGAAACGTATTCGAAGAGCGTCGCGACCTTCCTGCTCACGGCATTCCACCGGTTGACTCTGCTTTGGTTTTCTCGACAAGACGAGAGCACGCCTGAATGAAATCATTGCCATACAGTGGGTCTCTGAACCTGAACGACCGGCCATCGACCTCCACGAACTCTTTACCGAGGATTTTCTCGAGTTTCGCAGGAACGTCGTAGAAGTATTCCTGAAGCAGTGGGAGAATCTCATGATACCAGGCGAAGATGAGCGATTCTGTCGCTTCTTCTGCATCCGCTGCTTCACTCATACACATGAGATAACTGTGTCCTATCTGATGATCCCGATCATAGAGAGCGACAATTTGCTGATTGATATGGGAAAGGAGATTGATCGAAAGTGAGAATATTTCTTGCAGATCTGCATCATTACTCATAAGATTCTGTTGCAGCACCTCATAATCCGGCATCAGCTCAATAAATC
>NZ_JARVGN010000427.1 GCF_029762515.1 Methanocalculus sp.
GAAGATTTCCGGGTGGTCTTTGAGAAGACGATAGACCTTGCTGCCGAATGTTGCCGGGAGGGAGTGGTGGCATTTCCGGTTCTTGGGGTTCATCCGGCTGAGATATCGCGCATGAACGAGCGAATGACCCTTTCTGAAGCCGAATCCCTGATGATCGGAGCACTTGAACTGGCTGCCCGGTTTGTGAAGGAAGGATCAGCCATTGCCCTGAAGAGTGGCCGCCCCCATTATGAGGTGGAATCAGCTGTGTGGGAGGCCTCAAACCGGGTGTTGAATGCCTCACTTGAATTTGCCGCAGAATGCGGATGTGCGATACAGCTTCATGCCGAGAGCGGCCCATGCGATGATGTTGTGGAGATGGCTGGGAGAGCCGGTGTCCCTCTCAAACGGGTAGTGAAACACTTTGCTACTCCCGATACGAAACTTCATCCTTCATTTATCGCAAACAATGATTGTATCGCCGCTGCTGCGTCCGATAGCAGGTCATTCACGATGGAGAGCGATTATATGGATGAACGTGACCGGCCCGGATCGGTGCTCGGCCCCCGGTCTGTTCCAAGGTTCACGCTCCGGCATCTTGAGGCAGGCAGTTTCACAGAAGAAGATATCTGGCGTATTCATTCTCTGGTGCCAGAAGAGGTTTATGGTGTTCAGATCTCCATCTGATCGAAACGATCCTTTTTGCACCATGACACCGAATACTATGCAATGTACCTGAAGATCCATAAGGAGCCGGGTGGAGGAACGGTTGTTGCCGTCTGCGATCGGGAACTTCTGGGAAGAACGCTCACCGAAGGCAATATAGAGTTCACCATCTCCGAGTATTTTTATGGAGATGTTCCCGCCTCCGAGGAGGAGGTACGGTATGCTCTTGCACATGCAAGTAATGCGAATATCATCGGGACGAGAGTCGTTGAGATTGCAATCTCACTTGGCTGTATCGAACCTTCATCATGCCTGGTGATCGATTCTGTCCCGCATGCCCAGTTTGTACAATAAGAGATCATGAGTATCAAAGACACTATCTGCCCCCGTTGCGGGAAATCCTCTGAAGAAGGACTCTGTGGCCCATGCAGGCTGCATGAGATCGAATGGGTAACCGTCTCCCCCCGTGTTGAAACAATCCTCTGCCCCACCTGCGGGTCCAGAAAAGTGGGCAGTAGCTGGGCTGATTTGGAGAGTGATAAGGAAAGCCTTGCCCGCTCTCTTGTCATTGATGGCATTGTGTTCCACCCCGATGTATCTGATCATGCAATGGAGATGTCAATCCGCGAAATCAGTTCAAATCGGTCGAAAGCCTTCCTGAAGATATCCGGGAAATGTTATGGTATCCCGGTTCAGGGTGAATATCAGGTGCTGGTTGTCCTTGGCAGGGAGCAGTGTGACCGATGCTGCCGGATCTCCGGCAGCTACTATGAGGGCATCATCCAGGTGAGAGGTGAGGGCAGGCGTCTGACCGAATGGGAGAGCAGGCGAGCCGCAGAGATCGCCTGGCAGGCAGAAGATGCAGCCCAGCAGGGAGGCGATCGCCTCTCGTTTGTATCATCCATCGACTCCTCAAAGGATGGAATAGATGTGATCGTCTCCTCTCTTGGGATCGGGCAGTCGATTGTGAATGATATCTCCTCCTATTTTGGTGCACGTTCGACATCGCATCCGAAACTTGTCGGGGAGAAAGAAGGAAAACGTCTCTATCGTGTGACCTGGTCCATCAGGCTTCCCCGAATCGTCCGTGGAGATGTCGTTTCGATGAAGAATGACTACTTCCTGGTCTCGGGATCAGATGGCACGACACTCAGGACCAAACACCTGCTCAGCCAGCAGCCAAGAAGTTTCCGTGACGAGGAGGCCGTACAGCTCATTG
>NZ_JARVGN010000428.1 GCF_029762515.1 Methanocalculus sp.
GGGGTTATTAAGAGATCATGCGTCCAACTGATACAGACAGGGTTATACTATGCATACTGGTGAAGCAAAAATCCGCTGGGCGGAACAATATATGCCGGTTCTCGGTGAGATCCGGGAGCGGTTCATCAAAGAACAGCCGCTGAAAGGCATAGTGATTGGGATGGCTCTCCATGTCGAGGCAAAGACCGCTGTTCTCGTGAGAACGCTTGTCGCCGGAGGTGCCGAGGTGCATATAACCGGCTGCAACCCACTCTCAACACAGGACGATGTTGCTGATTTTCTCAGGGAATCCGGGATCCACTGCCATGCAAAGCGTGCCTGTTCCCTTGAGGAATATTATGCCGCAATCGACCAGGTACTTGATGCAAAGCCATCTATTACCATCGACGACGGGATGGACTTAATCCATCGCCTCCATACCGGCAGGCGCGATATCCTGCCACATGTGCTGGGTGGCTGCGAGGAGACGACAACAGGTATCCACCGCTTAAAGGCAATGGCGAAAGAGAAGAAACTCCTCTTCCCGGTGGTTGCTGTCAACGATACCCCGATGAAGCACTTCTTTGACAATGTCCACGGCACCGGAGAGAGTGCGCTGACTGCGATCATGGCAACAACAAACTGCATGATCGCCGGGAAGCATGTGGTTGTTGCCGGATACGGATACTGCGGCCGTGGCCTTGCCACAAAGGCGCGGGCACTGGGTGCACGGGTGATTGTGACCGAGATCGATCCACGCCGTGCTCTCCAGGCGCATTTCGATGGTTTTGATGTCATGACGATGCGCGAGGCTGCATCGATTGGTGAGCTCTTTGTCACAACAACCGGCAATCTTGGTGTTCTTAAGGAATCAGAATTCGCATTAATGAAGAATGGAGCAATACTCTGCAATGCAGGACACTTCAATGTCGAGATCGATATTGGATATCTTGAGACACATGCGGATTCCATTGCACAGCGTGATGGAATCGACTCGTATACATTTGGTGATCGGACCCTCCATGTCCTTGCAGAAGGGCGTCTTGTAAATCTTGCTGTTCCGAAGGGAATGGGCCACCCGATAGAGGTGATGGACCTCTCCTTTGCGGTGCAGGCTTTATCGACTGAGTATATGGTTAAGAAAGGGCGTGATCTGGCACCCGGTGTTCACGAGGTGCCGACTGCAATCGACGAGCAGATTGCCAGGATCAAACTCGCAGCACTTGGATGCACAATCGATACCCTCACCGAAGAGCAGGCGGATTATATGTCCTCCTGGGATGTCGGGACATAATTATCACTCACTTTTTCTCATATCATGAATCATCTCACGTGCAGCAAAGAGGTATTCCTGGGCATAGCCCGCATTTAATCCGAAGATCTGCCGTGCAGTATCTGCAATTCTGTCATATGAATACCGCTCCCCCTCGGGAAGGTAATGCGTACGCATGATCCGGTCTATCCAGACATCGACCGGGACAGCCTCAAACCGGTGGAAGGCAAAGAGGAGGATACAGTCTGCAACCTTCTTCCCGACACCGGGAAATCCGAGAAGTTCTTTTCGCGCTTCCCTGTACGGGAGAGCGGAAATCCGCTCCTCCCACCCCGGATCGGCAGATACCATTGTTGCGGTTTCGCAGATGAATTTGTCCCTGTATCCAACGCGGCAGCTCCGTATATCGCAGAGTGGGGATGCTGCAAGCTTTTCCGGGGAGGGAAAGGCAGCGCGCCCATCCTCGATCCTCTCTCCAAATTTTTCGCAGAGGAGTTTTAAGCGTGTTTGAATCCCCGGAATATTCGCAAATGTTGCCACAATATAGGAAGCGGTACACTCCCATGCGGGCTGCCGCACAATCCGGAGTCCGTATGCGGAATCGATC
>NZ_JARVGN010000429.1 GCF_029762515.1 Methanocalculus sp.
CTGGCCGACCAAGCTTTCGGTGATAATAACTTTATTTCTACAGTTATTTGGCAGAAAGTCTTTTCTCCAAAAAACTCAGCCAGGCACTTCTCAGTAGATCACGAATACATCCTCGTCTATGCTAAAGATGCAAATGCTTGGTTACCGAACCTTCTCCCACGAAGTATAGAAGCAGATGCGAGATATACAAATCCAGATAATGATCCAAGAGGTCCATGGTCATCTAGCGATTTAACAGGTAGGAACTACTATAGCGAGGGTGAATATGACGTCACTAGTCCTGATGGGACCAAATTTGAGCCTCCACGTGGAAGATACTGGGTAGTAAAAAAAGAGAAATTTTTACAACTTGATGCTGAAGATCGCATTTGGTGGGGAGTGAATGAAGGAAATATGCCACGTCTCAAGCGTTTCTTGAGTGAAGTAAAACAGGGAATAGTGCCCCAAACGTTGTGGTCATATAAAACAGTCGGACACACGCAAGAAGCAAAACGCGATATTCTATCAACTATGGCCGTAAATCATCCCTCAGAGGTTTTTACTACCCCTAAACCTGTCAGGCTGATTTCACACATATTTAAAATTGGAATGTCCAGTGGTAGTAACATAATCGCTCTAGATTTTTTTGCGGGCTCTGGTACAAGCGCTCATGCAATACTTAATCTAAATAAGTCGGACAGCGGTAAGAGAAAATATCTACTCGTCGAGATAGGAGATTATTTTGACACAATAATGAAACCCCGCATACAAAAGGTCATGTTCTCCTCTAACTGGAAAGATGACAAACCTGAGAGTAACGATGGCCAGAGCCACATCTTCAAGTACATGGAACTGGAGCAGTACGAGGACACCCTCAACAACATCGAGTTCCTGGACCGTGACGGGCATGTGCAGGCGACCATCTTCGGCATGAACGACTACATGCTCCGCTACTTCCTCGACGTCGAGACCAGAGAGAGCCCCTGCCGCCTGAATGTGGACCGGCTGGCAACACCGTTCGCCTACACGCTCCGGGTCCGGCGTGAGACGGGGTTCGACGACGTCCCGGCTGATGAGGATGGATTCCGGGAGGTGACGGCGGACCTTGTTGAGACCTTCAATTACCTCCTTGGATTGCATGTCAAACGTCGGGTGGTCCGATACCATGGCGATCTCACCTACCGGATCGTCCATGGAGTACTCCCCGACGGTAAAATCACCGCCATCGTCTGGCGCAACTCCCCTAAGGACCCCGCAGGTCACGAGCAGTCGCTCGAAACAGACGCAACGTTCATCACCGACGAGATCCTCAGGGAGTTCCCGGACACCGTCACGCTCTACGTAAACGGCCACTGCTTCGCACCCCGGGCGACGCGCATCGAGCCCGAGTTCAAGAAACGCATGGGGGCGTGACGGCGTGGCGGCACCACGGGGACGAAAGACAGGGCAGAAGCCGGGGAAGTCCTCGAAAGAAGGGGCGCTCCGGCCGTGGCTGGTTAAGTGCGCCTTTGGCAACCGCCTCTTCGGGATGAAGTCCTTTCAGGATTTCAAGAGTCTTCTTGCGGAGATCGAGGAAGGCGAAGGCGAGGACGGGCATAGCCACTTCTACCACGTCCTGAAAAACCACGGTGGATTCCGGCAGAACGCCGACATCACAATCGACGAGCTGCGCAACTACGATGACAACATCGTGCGGCACATGCACCGCATCAATACTCATCGGGACGTGCCCATCCGGCTCAAATACTACCAGTGGCTCGCAACCCTCTTCACCGAAGCATACCTTGACCGCTACTTCCAGAGTCCCGGAAAACTTGCCTCTCTGGTCGAGGAGTCGGTGAAGACCTCAATCAAACAGACGCTGCAGCCGATTGGGG
>NZ_JARVGN010000042.1 GCF_029762515.1 Methanocalculus sp.
CCGGTTCAGGCAGCAGTGGCAAAAGCCGTTGCAGACTGCCTCGAAGAGGGGCTCTTCAATGGCATCAATATCGATGACATCGTCATCATTGCCAGTGTCTATCTCGCACCTGATGCGGAAGACTACAACCGGATCTACCGGTACAACTACGGGGCCATGAAACTCTCACTCTCACGGGCATTCGAATCCTTCCCTGACGAGAAGACGATCCTCCACGAGAAGGATCGTGCAGCACACGGCGTCATGGGCTTCAAGGTCCAGCGGCTCTGGAACCCCCCATACCTCCAGGTTGCCATGGATCTCGTCGACATGAAGCAGGTCGAGCGTGTCTTAACAGAACTCCCGCAGAACGACCACCTCATCATCGAGGCAGGCACCCCGCTGATCAAGCAGTTCGGCCTCTCCGTCATCGGCGAAATCAGGAAGATGAGGCCAAACGCCTTCATCATCGCGGACTTAAAGACCCTCGACACCGGCAACCTCGAGACCCGGATGTGCGCAAATGCATCTGCTGATGCAGTCGTCATCTCCGGCCTTGCCCCGATCTCGACCATCGAGAAGGCAGTCCTCGAAGCACGGAAGACCGGCATCTATGCAGTCGTCGATATGCTGAATGTCGAATCTCCGTTAAACCTTGTAAAGGCGCTTGCCAAGATCAATGCACTCCCGCATGTCGTTGAGATGCACCGTGCAATCGATGCAGAAGGAAGCGACTATGCCTGGGGCGACATCCCCGCCATCAAGAAGGCAGCAGGCGGAAAGATCCTTGTGGCAACCGCAGGCGGCATCCGGGTGAATGTGGCAAAGAAGGCACTCACATCCGGAGCGGACATCCTCGTCGTCGGCCGTGCCATCACCGCAAGCAAGAATATCCAGCATGCGGCAGAAGAGTTCCTCGAAGAGATTAATTCAGAAGAGATCGACCAGTTCCGTATCATGACGGACTTCTAAATCTCTTTTTTTCCATTTCCCAAAATATCCTTTTTTTCAAGAATTAGCGCCTTAAACGTGAGGCGTAAAGAGGTTTGGATAATAACAAATGAGTGAAAAAAATAGCAGGAAATATATTCCCTAAAAATGAGGATAGCTCCTCACTTCACTCTTTAATCTCAACGAGCGTTATTTCAAAGACGAGCGTCTTTCCGGCGAGGGGGTGGTTTGCATCAAGCATCACCGCATCATCGGTGATCTCGGTAATCTCCACCTCGATGATCTGGTCTTCGCCGACCTGCACCTGGAAACGGTCTCCGACACCCGGAGTGATATCCGGCGGGAACTGGTCCTTTGGCACCGGGAAGACCATCTCTTCATTCCGCTCGCCATAGGCCTCTGCTGCGGGGATCTCAATCCGCCGGGACTCGCCGGCAACCATTCCCAGAACACCCTGGTCAAAGCCGGGGATTACCTGTCCTGCGCCAACTTCAAACTCCAGCGGTTCACGTTCAAGTGACGAGTCAAAGACCGCGCCATCTTCGAGCGTGCCGGTGTAGTGGACTGAAACTACGTCACCAATTGCTGCTGCTGTCATACCTGAAGGCGTAAGGGTTGAGGATATAAGTAAGAATCGGTTTTTCTACCCAGACCACGGAAGAGAGAATACATATTACATAACTGCAATTCTCTCAGTATGGAGAAGAACCCCCTGCTGGTGCAGCATACAACCGCCCATGACTACCGGGAGAAACCCTTCGACCTTGCAATACTCCCGCTCGGATCCCTCGAAAGCCACGGCGGCCATCTCCCCTTCGCAACCGACGCCTACACTGCCGCCATCCTGGCAGAAGAAGTAGCAAAGCAGATACCGGGGACCGCCGTCCTCCCGGTTGTCCCCTACGGCGTATCAGAACACTACCGCGACTTCCCCTTCACCGTCTCGCTCAGGTTCGGGACAGAGATAGCAATCATAGAGGATATCCTTGAATCCCTCCACAGGGAAGGAATCAGGCACGTCTTCATCCTAAACGGCCATGACGGCAACATCGCACCGATCGAGATCGCATCGAGAAAGGTGAAAGTCGCCCACCCGGAGATGAAGATCGCCTCGCTCGGTGCATGGTGGGAATCGATCGCCCCCCTCCTCCCCGAAGGATTCTTCGAAGTCTGGGGGGGGCTTGGGCATGGAGGCGAAGGAGAAACATCCATCAGCCTCGCCCTCTTCGAAGAGCTCTGCCAGATGGAGCATGCAGCAGGACGGGTGCCGGATCTCCCGGAGTTTGGCGAGATCAAATGGCTCTTTTCGGAGATAACCGATTGCGGCGCAACCGGCGACCCGACAAAAGGAAGCAGGGAAAAGGGACTTGTTATGAAGAAGGCGCTTGTTGACGCGATCGTCCAGATGCTGAAAGAACTCAATGCAACAGGCTGGAACTACGGATACAAACCCTGAGATCAGATCGGGATCCTGGGGTTCAGGAGCACCTCATCCCCGCACCCGTGGAGTGAAACGGCAGCCAGCGCACCGATCACACCGCGGCCGCCGGCGATCCTGATCCCCGATGCCTCTGCAAGTGACTTCGCCTCGTCAATATCAATACGATCAGATCTCGCTTTTGCCCCATAGGCAAGGAGCCCCTCAGGGCGGGAGAGGCCGACCTTCACCGCAATTCCCCAGTGCGGGGATGAAGACTCTCCAGCAATAAAGGAGGTTGCCTGATCGATAATCCCCGGAATCTGGTGCTCTTCTGCTGCAAACTCGATCAGGCTGCATGAGTTGCCTGCCGTCTTCTCGGCAATCGCAGGCGAGAGCATCGCAACATGATGGGCAATCATCATCACGCCGTCCATCCTGCCGATATGCTGGAGAAGGGCATAGGCGAGGGCAAATGTCGCACCGCTCCCTTCCGAATCGGTATCATCGATCCCAATCGCAACCAGCCGGAGCGCCTTTGTATAGACATCCCCCTCGACGATATTGCCATTCCGACGGGTATGCACCGCCAGCACACCACGCGCACGTGACATCATCTCGGTCAGGGAGTATGAAGGGCCGCCAAACGACCGGATCGTCTGGATGATCTGATCCCCTTCCTTCCGGATCGCAACAACACTGACAGCCGGGAGGGGGGAGAGGCCGACATCCGCAGAAGCATCCCCAAAACGGCCCCGTTCACGGAGGAGAGTACCATCCCTCCGGACAGAGGAGAGGGCGCCGCCTGCACGCCCATGATGGTGGCGGCAGAAGGCGGCGCAGCCAGAACTCATACACTCATGGTAGATCTCAACAAGATCCTCATCACAGGTTGTAAAGATCCGTTTGCAGAGTGTCCGGGGAAGAGCGGTCCGGGCAATATAGCGTGCAGGCTCCCTTCCCCTTCCCGGAGCATCGAGGAGAATACATTCTTCCGAAACAAGACGGTTCGTCCAGTCCTGTGCGGTCGTCCTCGGGATACCGATCCGGCGGGCGATCTCTGCCACAGTAAAAGAGCCTTCATCCAGCGTAATACGACGCATCAGGGAGAGGATTTTATTCCTCTTCTCAAGCACCCCGGTCATATGCATCCCTGATGAAGTTGAGATCGGAGAGTATCGCACTGGCGGTCGGATAGGGGCCGGCACCTTTTCCAATGAAGGTCACCGGTCCCGCCAGATCGCAGCAGACTGAGATCGCATTCAGCGTCCCGTCCACAACAAGCGGGTGGTCAAGCGAGATGACACGGGGTGAGACCCGGACCTGGTTCTTCCCGGGCAGGATCTCGCCAATAAGCCGGATCGTCGCGCCTTCTGCCTCGGCAAGGCTGAGCGCTTCGGGCGTGATCGAGTCGATCCCGGTGATCGCAACATCAGATAACCTGATATCCATCCCAAGAAGCGTATTTGCCAGGATCACCAGCTTGATGGCAGCATCGATCCCCTTCACATCATAGGTCGGATCCGCCTCGGCATACCCGAGATCACGGGCCTCCTGAAGCGCCTGCGGATAGGTGAGCCCCTCGTCCCGCATCCGGGTGAGGATATAGTTGCAGGTCCCGTTCAGGATGCCGTGGAGCGAACTGATCGTATTGCCGGCAAGCCCCTGCCTGAGCCCGGAGACGATCGGCACCGCTCCTGCAACGGTCGCCTCGTACCCAAGCTTCACCCCTTTCTGGTCAGCAAGCGCTTTGAGCTCATGGTAGGCACAGGCGATCGGTCCCTTATTCGAGGTGACGACATGTTTTCCCATGGCAAGGGCTGATCTGATCGTTGAGAGGGCAGGCTCCCCGGTATCTGCGTTCGTGGGCGAGACCTCGACAAGGATATCAAATGCGCCTGAAGAGAGGATAGCAGCACTCCCAATCCCTGTATCCCCGCAGAGCCCTGTTTCCTCCTTCCGGGCAAGAATATCCGGGATATTAAGGCCGTCTGCATCAATGGCGGCAGAGCGGGAATCTGCAACAGCGGTGATGGTAAAGCCCGTATCAGCAAGCGCCCGTGCAAGCCCCTGCCCGACCACCCCGAACCCGATGATCGCGACCTTCATTCGACACCCTCCAGCGGTTCGAGGATGAGAATATCCTTCTGTGCTGCAACCTCGCGGAGGATCCGAACAGCATGAAGCATATCTTCGGGAGAGACCGCACGGAGCGTAATCTTGGCAGTCGACGGCTCGTCGATTGCGGGCATCACCATATGCAGCTCCGAGACCTCTGCAAACCCTGTCTGATCGATACGGTCAACGGTATCGGTGAGATCGGTATGCATCAGGTGTCCGATCATAATCAGCGACTGTTTCTGGAGGAGCCGCTGCTTGCCGATCCTGACGACCCCGCACCCCCGTTCACGGAGGGCTTCGATCAGGGCATCAAGCTTCTTTTCAGCGAGTTCAAGGACGATATCCACCGTCAGGGTGTTCTCGGCAGTCGTCTGGTCGCGCTGGTGGATGATCGTTATGATATTCCCACCGATATCCGAGATCGGTTTCAATGCTCCAAGCAGCTGGCCCGGAGTATCCTTCAACTCAAGCTTCATCGAGATCTGCAACGCCCATTCCACCTTATAGTTGTACTAGTCGTCTGCTGGTGATAAGAAGGATTCGGAGATCAAAAAGGGGGTTATTTCTTTGAGCCTGGTGCGCCGACGACGATCGGGATCGAATCCGCAATCTCCGCAAGCAGCTCACCGGGAAGGCCCATCACCATCTCGCCATCGGCAATGCCCGAGAACTTCCGTGACCCGTCACAGCCTAGCGAGATATTCGGCTTTCCGCTCATATAGACCGTGGCAGTCGCATCAGAACAGACTGACTGGATCCCTGACATCTCCGAATAGATCCGACCGCCCATCCGGTACAGGATGCCCTGTGCCAGCTTCAGCATCGAACGCGGCTCGGCAATGATCAGCACCACATGCGGCGAGAAGGTGGCTGATTCAAGAGGCGCATAGAGGGTGGCATAGGTATCCCCGGATGGCAGGTGGGGAACATTCTGAATTGTCCGGCGGCAGGCTGCCCAGCTCTCGTACTTGCCGAGGGCAAAATAGAACTCCCCGGATTTGAGGGACGGGGTGAGTTCCCGGAGGCCGAGCGCCCAGGCGCCTCCCATGCAGTTATGCTTCTCGGCAGTTGCATAGAAACTCTTCCCCTCATTCCGGGCAAGCGAGACCATCTGGCAGTGCCTCATCTGCCCGGTTGCCTCTTCCATCCCCTCAGGTATCTGCTTCTCTGATCCTGCCAGCTTGATGGCAACAGGAGAGCCTTTCAGGCCGAGTTGTTCTTTCAGCAGTTTTGATATCGCAGCATAATCCAAATCGGTTCGCATCTCATCCATATCGTTCACACTCCATTATTCTCTACAAGACCCTATTTATCCATCAAACGATAAACCTGATGATCAGAGACGCCGCAGTTTCTGCTCGACCTTCTCAAAGAAGGTCCGTTCGCTTTTTACAAAGAGGGCCGGATCTGCCGATCTCGTTACCCTGATCGAGCCGGAGAGGCCAAGCGGCTCCACCTCCACCCCGTCGATGACAAGGTTTGCGGGTTTTGTAGTCTCGAGGCGGATCTCGATCTTCCGATCGGTCGAGATGATATGGGGGCGGGATGAGAGCATATACGGTGCAAGCGGGACGATCAAAACCCCATCGATCCAGGGATCGACGATCGGACCCCCTCCACTCATCGCATATGCGGTTGAGCCTGTCGGTGTGCTGAGGATGATCCCATCGGCCCGGAATGTCTCGGCCACATCGCCATCGATGACAATCGAGAACCTGAGCATCTTCGCAGGGCGTGAAGTGACGATCAATGCCTCATTGAGTGCATCGCCGATCGGGCCATGATCACTCTCAAAGGCAAGCCGCATCCTCTTCTCCACAGAAAAGCCGGGTTTGAGGGAGGTGAGGAACTCAAGTGCATGGCCCCGTTCGAGATCCGCAAGGAACCCGACCTCACCCCAGTTGATACCGATCACCGGGAGCTGCGGCTGCATCTTTGCAACAGCCCTGAGGACGGTTCCGTCCCCCCCGACTGCAACAACCAGATCTGCACGGCCCGGAAGCTCTTCAAAGGAGATTCCGCCATCCATCTTCAGGGTATCGGCAGTATCGTGTTCAAAGAGCACCGTGTGCCCGGCCATCCGGAGGTCTTCTGCAAGCATCCTTGCAAACGCAAGCGCCTCTTCGCGATCAATCCGTGAGACGATGAAATACCGCATTCTTCACCTGAGATACTCGATCACTTTACGGTGGATCACCGCATTCGTCGCTACCATACACCGCCCGAGAGAGACATCGTCGGGGAAACTCACCAGACCGCCATCCGGTGCCGATACTACTCCTCCGGCTTCTGTGCAGATGAGCATTCCGGCGGCGGCATCGGTGATCCTGAGGGTATTCCTGAGATCGACAAATCCGTCTATCCGGCCGCAGGCAACATAACAGAGTTCAAGTGCTGAGGCGCCAAAGAGCCGCCATCTCCGAATCTCGCTGCCAAGCCGGATGATACTGGCGGGGTCGAACTTCTTCCCGTACAGGCTCATCGCACAGGTATGCAAAGATGAGACATCCGATACAGAGACTTCCATTCCATCCAGAAACGCACCGCCGCCCCGGACTGCATAGAACTCCTCACCGGATGCAAGATCCATCACATACCCCTCTCTCATCTGCCCGTCAACTGCATATCCGAGGGATATCGCATAGAAGGGGATACCGGCAACGGCATTATAGGTACCGTCGATCGGATCGAGGTAGATCGTCCCCTCCCCACCGGGAAGATCCACAACACCCGCCTCTTCACTGATCACGAGCCTGCCAACGCCCGCCTCCCTGAGATGATCGAGCACAAGAGACTCGGCAACATCATCGATCACCTCAGTCGGGGTCTGATCCGCACCCATCCCGATCTCCGCTCCACCCTGCTCGGTACCGACGAGATCGCGGATTTCTGCACGGAGCCGGATGGAGAGCTGCTGGCATGCGGCAAGGAAGGGCGTTTCATTCATCACTGCGTTGTCTTTATGTTCTTTAGATTCAATAAATTACTCCTGCGAGAAATCATCATGAAAGAACAAACAGAAGTTGGGAAACTGAAAGAAGGCCGCTACATGGTCATAGATGACGAACCATGCAAAATTATGACCATCGCCACCTCAAAGCCCGGGAAGCACGGTGCCGCAAAGGCACGGATCATGGCTGTCGGCATCTTTGATGGAGTGAAACGGGATTATACATCACCGGTTGGAGCCAAGATCTATGCCCCGATCGTTGAGCGGAAGAGCGCCCAGGTCATCTCGATCGCTGCAAATACCGTCTCCTTCATGGATATGAAAGATTACACAAACTTCGAGCTGAATGTCACAGACGACCAGCTGGAACTTATCGAGCCCGGCAAGGAGATTCCCTACATCGAATCTCTCGGCAAACGCAAGCTTGACATCTGAATATGCAATCCTTTTCAAACTCTCTTTTTGCCGATGCCGAAGCCTCATATGAGGATGCACGGTATGTGATATTCGGGGTCCCCTATGACGGGACGACCTCATACAAGCCGGGCACCCGTGCCGCACCCGCTGCGATCAGGGCAATCTCGTATAATTTCGAGCCATACATGCCTGAGTACGGGTTTGAGCTTACCGATATCCCCTTCACCGATCTCGGGGATCTCTACCCGGAGGCAGATCCGGAGACGGTCGCAGCCCAGGTTGAGGATACCGTCTCGATGATCCTCTCTGACGGGAAAGTGCCGGTGATGCTCGGCGGCGAGCATTCGATCACCATCGGTGCAGTGCGCGCTGCCATGCCGAAATGGTATGTCGTCTGTGATGCACATCTGGATTTCCAGGACGAATACCGGGGATCCCGCTACAACCATGATTGTGTCTCGGCACGGGTCCGCGATCTCGGCATAGATAATATCATCATCATCGGTGCGCGGAGCGGATCCCGGGAGGAGTTTGAGGCGGCGGCACACCACCGGATCTATACCGCAGATGAGGTGCATGACCGGGGGATCAACGCCATCATCGGCGAGGTGAAAGCCGCCATCGGCGGAGACGCAATCTACCTCTCAATAGATGCGGATGCCATCGACTCATGCCTGACACCGGGGCTCGGGACACCGGATCCCTTCGGGATCACCCACTGGGATCTCCGATCTGTGATCCGGGCGCTTGCAGGTCAGGCTGTGGCATTCGACTATGTCGAGGTGCTCCCAAATGATTCTGAACAGACTGCCGCGGTTGCCGCAAAGATGATCCGTGAATTCATCGGCAGCCGCGAGCATCCGGCAAAACAGGAGAGATGAAGAAGAGATGAGACGAACCCGGATGAAGAACAGATCAGGCATTCCGGAAATGATCGGAACAGTTGTGAACGGGTTCGAATCAAGACCTTTTTATTCTTAAGATTCCTTGTAAGAGTGGTGTCTTGTGAGTTTACGAGACTGGATTATTCCAAATGATCATGTCTTCTATGATATCTTCGAGCAGCTCGCGGATACTACAACAGAGGCTGCACGCCTGCTTGTTGATCTTATTGATGACTATACCAATATCGAGCAGAAGGTCAAAGCGATCAAGAAATTCGAACACCAGGGTGATGCCCTTGCCCACCGGGCATATGCCGAGCTGAACAGGAGCTTCATCACCCCGCTTGAGCCCGAGGAGATATCACGGCTGA
>NZ_JARVGN010000430.1 GCF_029762515.1 Methanocalculus sp.
TGGAAGTCCAGTAAATGCTACAGTAACTGCCTGACCAGGATTCACCGATGCCGGAGTAATTGTAACCGTCTGCGCCGCCGCAACTGCCGGAAGTGCCAGCACCAGCAGCAACGATAATAAGAGAATTGCATATCTTCCCATCATCTTTCTTCACATCCCACATACGCACTTATCAGACAGGCAATTGGCGAGTAGCCTAAAGCCACCAGTATAGCGTATGCATTATAGATTACTACTCCTCTACGACATTATTTAAAGGTTTCTTTGTGCATTCACTCTCCCCCGGAATTTCGCGCCATCACAGGCAAAAATTCAAGCGATCAATACACTGGTGAAGGGAACCGGGAGCAGGATCCGTTTTTGAAGCCCTGCACGGATCCCGGGGCGCATACAGAACTCCCCATATTTTCCCCGGCTTCATCACCCGATCTCAAACCAGTCGGATGCAGAATACCATCAATAGATATTTTCCCAATACGCATCCAATCACTCTACCATGAAACCCGGGCCCGCCGATCTCGCCATCGAACTCACAGATCCCCGCACCCTCCCGATTGACCTGAAGGCAGCGCTCCTCTGGATCGCAGGCACAGTCGCCTGCATCTATCTCCCCATCCTCCAGGACACCCCGCTCCGGGTGGTCTTTGCGCTCCCCTTCATCCTCTTCATCCCCGGCTACCTCTTAATCGCAGCACTCTTCCCAGCAGACGACGACCTTGACTGGATCGAGCGGATTGCGCTCTCTTTTGGCCTCTCGATCGCAGTTGTCCCCTTAATCGGTCTTGGCTTAAACTATACCCCCTGGGGCATCCGGCTGGATCCGATCGTCACCGCACTCGTCATCTTCGCTCTGGCAATGGCTGTAATTGCAGCATACCGCCGGATCACCATCCCACAGGAGAAACGCCTCACGATCCCAATCCGCGAGGTAAAGGAAGGAATCCATGACGAACTCTTCCCCGAGGAGAGCAGCCGCCTCGACCGCATCCTCAGCATCATCCTCATCTGCGCCATCTTCCTTGCGATCGGGACCACCATCTATGTGATCGTCGTCCCAAAGGAAGGAGAGAAGTTCACCGAGTTCTATATCCTCGGAGAGAAAGGAAAAGCAGCAGATTATCCAACGAACTTCCGGGCAGGGACTGAACAATTTGTGATCATCGGGATAGGCAACCACGAATATAGAAACATCACCTACACCACCATGGTCTACGGCTTCAACCAGCAGTTCGATACGAGAACAAATACCTCAACAATCCTCTCATCCATCCCGCTCGGCTCGTTCAGAAGAGAGATCGCCCATAACCAGACGATCGAAGAGCGGTTCGAATTTTCAATCACTGACAGGAATGTGAACCGGATCCAGTTCCTCCTCTTCGATGAGGAGCTCCCGGCACCCGGCCTCTCCCCGGCAGAACTCGTCAATGCGAGCTACCGGGATCTCCATCTATGGGTCAGGATCAGCCCGGAAGCCGCCTGAGGGTGATGGTGACCGACCGATCCTCTTCTGAGAGAACGATCCGGTCATAGACCCATGCGGTGCCGGTTGCATCGGCTGCAATGAGGCCGATGAGACCACAGACTGCGCAGGGAAACATGGTGCAGACCTTCGGGGACTCATTCTGCATGATCCGGCAGCCAAAAAAGAGGCGGTATCCGGAGATCGCAATAACCAGATCCTCACCCTCGATCGAAGTTGCCACGGCATCTGCAAGCTCAAGCGAGACCACAAGCACCTCACGGAAGGCAGAAAGAGAGGACTCAATCCCATCCGGAGTAATGAGACCATACTGATCCCTGAGATGCCGCCAGAGCGGGACGGTCAGGGGCGGGAGCGAAAGCCCGACTGCACCC
>NZ_JARVGN010000431.1 GCF_029762515.1 Methanocalculus sp.
CGATAAAATGAATATGATAATAGTAAAAAATAGGATCTGCAAGGCTCTTTTCAAGGAAATCCGGATTTGAACCAGCAATAAATTGATATGTCTCATCCCACTCAGCCCAGTTATTGACAATAGTAGCAAGGTTTTGTCGTTCATAATCAACGGTGAGAAGGGTATAGTCCATTTTTTGTTCAAGGATCTCTTCTTCGAGATCGATGAATCCTTCAAGAATGAAGGCCTGGCTAAAGAAGCCAAGCCCGCCGATCAGGCAGATGCTTACCAGGGTGATGATCACTATCGTCTGGGTTCGGACATTCATGAAAACGTTTCCATGTCGAGGTAGTCTTCTCCGACACTATTTATCAGTGTTGAAGACGACGTATCTTGATCATCTATGCGCAGTGATGAAATAAAAAAAGGGTACCCACGAGCCCCAAATCGTTCTCTTCTCAGATCCCTCGGTTTGAGCAATAGCGAGATGGATCTCCCGTTCATCGGAATTGCCAATGCCTGGAATGACATTGTTCCCGGCCACACCCACCTCAGAAACCTGACCAACAAAGTCAGGGAAGGTATCGCAGCAGGCGGTGGAGTTCCGTTTGAGTTTGGAGTGATTGGAATCTGCGACGGGATTGCAATGGGACATAAGGGAATGCGATATTCCCTCCCATCAAGGGAAAATATTGCAGATTCAATCGAACTGATGGTGGAGGCACACCGGTTTGACGGACTCGTCTGTGTTGGCACCTGTGATAAGATTGTACCCGGTATGCTGATGGCGGCAGCTCGTCTGGATATCCCCGCCATTCTCCTCACCGGCGGCCCGATGATGCCGGGAACACTCAATGGAAAGGATCTCTCCCTCGTTGATGTCTTCGAAGCAGTTGGAAAAGTCGCTGCCGGATCATTTCCGGAAGAAGAACTCTGTACCCTGGAGTGCGCGGCGATGCCCGGATGCGGCAGCTGTCAGGGCCTGTATACTGCAAATACAATGGCATGCATGACTGAAGCCATGGGGATGTCATTAGCAGGATCAGCAGCCATTCCTGCTGTTGAATCAGATAAAATCAGGGTAGCGCATGAGACAGGATACAGAATCATGGATCTCGTCAGATCGGGAACAAATGCCAGGCAGATCATTACAGAAAAGAGCCTGAGAAATGCAATCCGGGTCGATATGGCGCTTGGAGGCTCAACAAATACCGTTCTGCACCTGATGGCGATTGCCAGGGAAGCGGACATTCCCATGAATCTTGAATCATTCAATCAGATAAGTGATGGAACCCCGCATATCTGTCACATGCAGCCTGCCGGACCGCATGCAATGGTCGCACTCAACCGGGCAGGCGGAATTCCCGCTATCTTCAACCGCTTAATCGATCACCTTGAAGATGTTATGACTGTTTCTGGCAGATCTGTTCACGAGATCGCAAAGGGAATTCTCAGAATGGATGAAAACGTCATCAAACCTGTTGATACTCCCATCCACACAAGCGGGGGTCTGAGGATCCTCTTTGGAACGCTCGCACCAAATGGTGCGGTCGTCAAATATGCTGCGGTCTCAGAATCGATGTGGCAACACAAGGGTCCTGCACGTGTCTTTGATGGAGAAGAGCTGGCAATGAAGGCCATTCTTGCCCGTGAGATCAAAGAGGGGGATGTAATCATCATCAGGTATGAGGGGCCAAAGGGCGGCCCTGGCATGCCCGAGATGCTCTCACCAACATCAGCATTGATGGGACTTGGGTATGAACGGGTGGTTCTCATAACAGATGGGAGATTCTCGGGAGGTACACGAGGGCCATGTATCGGCCATGTCGCACCAGAAGCAGAAGTCGGGGGACCGATTGCT
>NZ_JARVGN010000432.1 GCF_029762515.1 Methanocalculus sp.
TTAATATCTTATGCTGCGAAATGTGTGGTGGATCCATGGGGTAGCGGATATCCTCTTGGGCTTCGGACCCAAGGACGCGGGTTCGATTCCCGCTGGGTCCGTTCGGTTGTATTCTCAGATAAAGGTACCAATCGATACCGTACACACATTTCTGTGCAGATGGTTCAAAAAAATGGATAATTATTCTATCCTGATGTAGGCTCTCTCCGGTTCGCTCAAACTGAACTGCAAAATTGCTTTCTTCACCCCCGCATCATCGGAGTTTACGGTGACCCGCAGATAATACTCCATGCGCGGAAGGGTCTCGGTCATAATTTTCACCGTATCGGATGTTCTCGAAGCCGGCACCGTTTTTTCACCCCAACCCCCGAGGCTGTACCCACCATCTTCGGGACGATACTCGACTCTCTCCACGAGGAAGTCTCCTTCACCGGTATAATTGAGTTCCCACCCAAACTCCATGTATTCCGGTGTCCATGCAATTACCGTCAGGTTCCAGAGTTCCAGATTTGCTACCGTCCCGGCAGTTGCAGTGAGATTCGGTGACACCGAGATCTGCTGGCTAGGCAGTGGAATGGTGGTGTTCCCATCCTGGTTGGTGAACGTGATGTACGAATCGTCATCGAAGAGGCTGAAGTTCAGCGTCTCGGAGATTGAGGCATTCACCCGCATGGTAAACGTTGTCTCCCATGTCTCCTTGATGCTGATATTGCCCACATTGTAGTGGAAGTTATTGTCATCAAGCCAGTCGGACGTCCGGTCCTCCCAGCGGGGGTAATCTTCGTGATGCTGATAGGGAGTATACGGATCGATTGTCCAGTTGTAGTAGTCGATGGCAGTGGAATCAGGATCATTCGGGACATAGGTAAGAATCTGTTCTGCAGTCCAGTTGAGCGACTCCACGTTGTTGATGAGCTTGATGCCCATCTCGGTGTTCACACCCGCCTCCTTCATGAGAGCCTCCCTGACGGCATCAAAAGCTGCGCAAAGTTCCTCTTCATTTGCCGCGTAGAAGAACTGTCCTCCCGTCACATCGGTAAGTACCCTGAGATCACTCTCAATTGATGATGGATTGCCCGTTGGATAATAAATCAAGTATATTTTTATGTCGTTTGCTTTCGCATAGTTTGCCATATTCTGGTGTTCATCACTGAGATCCGGAAACCTCGTCCATGTAGCAGAGTTTTTATTATCAAAACCGAGTGGATCCTCAGAGCCGTCACCACTTTTTGCCAAGGGATGACCCCAGTACATCCAGTAGTTCTGCATAAGTAGTACGATCGCCTTCACCTCGGCATCTGACCGCTCATTTTTGCTCATATAATTTATCGCTTCATAAAGTCCAAGGCGGAGAGGAGCGCTTGCCTGGCCTGTTTTTGAACTTTTTAACGGAACCGTATCCCAGAGCGCATCTTCATGATTCAGCCAGTGTTCTGTACCGGTAGAATAATCGAGAATTATTGGGGCATAATTTGAGTATACCGTCTTGGCAAATCCAGGATAATTATCCTTTTTCAGGTAATCCTCATCATCACCTGGCGATCCATCCTTACCAATATTTTTTGCCCAGTTGCATTCGCCAGGTAAAGTGCCGACAAGATCTTTCCCAGAACCCTCTCTTAAAATATTCGCAGTATTGTCCGGGAAAAATGTCGTATCATTCGTCACATCACCATAGGGGATGAACGCTACCCTGTCAGAATCGCGATCGAGCCCTTCACCTGTTCCACCTTTCAACAACCGCATTGCCGCCTCCCGCGCCCATTCCATTCTATCTCTGTCTTCACCGCGACTTTTCTCTGAAATAAGCATATCCTCCGATCGATCAAGC
>NZ_JARVGN010000433.1 GCF_029762515.1 Methanocalculus sp.
CGGTGAGATCGATCAGATGATTCCCATGCTGGTTGTGCAGGGCATTGCCCGCGAGGAGAATGGATGCGTCACCCTTGATGCAGCCAATCTCGGCATTGAGAAGATCCTTGGAGGAGGCCGGGTTCATCATAAGATGAATATTACGGCTTTGGAATTCTCTGAGCGTGCGAAGGCAAAGATCGAAGAGCTCGGTGGCCAGGCATTGGCCCTTTAATTTTTTTTGGTGACCTATGGGAGAACTGCTGGATCGAATGGAGCCTCTGCTGGCAAGGATGCCTGCGGTGAGGGCACCGGAAGGGCATGTCCATTTTAAAAATAAGTTAATATGGACACTTGCTATTCTGCTTCTGTATTTTGTTCTGACAAACATTCCTGTCTTTGGACTTGCACCCGATTCTGTGGATATTTTCCAGTTCTATCGTGCACTTCTTGCAGGTGAGAGCGGATCTATTCTTCATGTGGGTATTGGTCCGATTGTGACGGCATCTATTGTCCTTCAGCTTCTGAAAGGCGCAGATTTGATCCCCCTCGATACGTCCGATGTCCGTGGGCAGGTTATGTACATGGGGCTCCAGAAGGTTCTCATCCTTGTGATGATCGTCCTGCAGGCAGCACCCAACCTTGTTGGTGGTTTTCTCCAGCCCGATCCAGCTATTGCAGCCGCATTCTTTGGAGGCAGTTTATCGGCAGTTTCATTCCTGATCTTCCTGCAGATCTGCATTGGGGGTGTTCTGATCTTCTTCATGGATGAGGTTGTGACGAAATGGGGTATCGGATCAGGTGTTGGTCTCTTCATCGTTGCAAGTGTATCCCAGGGTATTATTAACGGGTTCTTTAACTGGACTCCTGTGACGGATCCCTACCCGGTAGGTTTCTTCCCGCGTCTCTTTGCGATCATATTTGAAGGAGGGAATTTCCTTCAGTACTTTACACCCGATATCATCGCACTGCTCACAACGGTGATCATCTTCCTGGTGATCGTCTATGTTGAGTCAACCCGGATTGAGATCCCCCTTGCCCATGCAAATGTCAGGGGTTCGAGAGCAAAATTCCCTGTCAAGCTCATTTACGCTAGTGTGCTCCCGATGATCCTTGTCCGTGTCCTTCAGGCGAATGTCCAGATGTTTGGGATGTTCCTCTCAAGCATGGGGATTACGATATTCGGGCGCTTTGACGGGACACAGCCAGTTGATGGCATCATGTACTTCCTTGCACCGATCAACAGTCCCCAGGACTGGATGTGGTGGATGAGCGATCTCGGCCATGCGCCATGGGAAGTTATAGTACGCCTTGGCATAGATGTAACAATCATGGTTGTCGGCGGTGCAATCTTTGCCCTCTTCTGGGTGAAGACGGCAGGGCTTGACTCAAGCCATGTTGCACGGCAGATCCAGAACAGTGGTATGCATATCCCCGGATACCGCCGTAATCCCCAGGTGCTTGAGCGGTACCTTGACCGGTACATTCCGCGTGTGACGGTCATCGGCGGTGTCTTTGTCGGTGTCCTTTCGGTTGCCGCAAACCTCTTCGGTGTCATCGGTGCCGTTGGAGGAACCGGTCTTCTGCTTGCGGTGAGTATCGTCTATCGTATGTACGAGCAGATTGCAAGCGAACAGATCATGGAGATGTATCCGTTCATGAGGCCGTTCTTTGGAAAGGAGTGAAAAAGATCATGGCAGGAAAGAAGATTATCATCACCGGGGTTCCCGGTGTCGGGAAGACAACAGTCATTAATCAGGCAATGGAGGCCCTCGCAGCAGAAGGGATCTCCTACCAGAATATTAATTTTGGTTCCTTTATGTTCGAGGTCGCGCAGTCCGAGGGGCT
>NZ_JARVGN010000434.1 GCF_029762515.1 Methanocalculus sp.
CACCCGTGATCTGACGGTATCACTCAAGCAGTTCACCGAGTACCGCTCTGATAAAACGCCGGAGACGAGCGGGAGCATCGTGCAGGCAGACCGGCGCGTGCTCATCTGAACATCCCCACCATATCTTTCATCGCCTCAAAGCACCAATAGAATGAATGATGCGAGAGCCGGCAGTCAAAAAGGAACTCTTCTGGTGCGATACCTGCAATCTTCCGCTTATCGGGAGGAGATGCGGATGCGGAAAAGAGGCGCGGGCGATCCCCCTGCTGGAGCCATTTGACTTAAGGCCCGCCCTTGGTGCAGATCGCAAACTCATTCAACAACTGCTCAACAGCCGGTTTGGAGAGGTGCCCCTCCCTGAAATCATCCTCCTGAACAAAACCGGCGGAAGGGACAGGGCCGATCTCATCATCATGAATGGCAGCCGGTTTGGGTGGCTCCTCTTCGATCCAATCTCCCGGCAGTTTTCACTGGATGTCGCACCGGAATCACTTCCCTACCTGCTGAAGCATACAACAACCGGCATCGTAAACCTTGACGATCACATCGACCAGGAGAAGAAGGTCAGAATCGGGGGGAAACGCTTCCCCCTCAAGTCACCTGTTTTGGATGGTACCGTCATCGTCAGTTACAGGAGGAAATATGGAACCGGTGTCGTTCGTGACGGCCATATCAGGGTGAAGGAACTAATGCAGGTAAATCCCGTAACCTTCAAAAACCCCGACTGGAAGAGGGGAGTCCTGCAGAACCAGTACCATCTCAGGCTTATGGAGCGGGACAGCCTGCGGATCATTGCAAAACATAAAAATGACCGGCCAACCGCAAATGTCTCGTTCTCAGGTGGAAAAGACAGTGCCGCCGTCCTCCACCTTGCCAGAAAAGCCGGAGTGGAATCGGCATTCTTCATTGATACCGGAATCGAGCTCCCCGAGACGATCAGGTATATCGAATCACAGAAGGTCGATATCATCAGAAAAGGCGGAGATTTCTTCGCAGCAGTCGAAAAGGCCGGCCCGCCGGGAAAAGACCATCGCTGGTGCTGCAAACTGTTAAAACTCCATCCCCTCAGGATCTATCTCTCGGAGATTGGGGCATCGGTCACCTTTCAGGGGAACCGGTGGTACGAGTCGTGGAACAGGGCAGACCTTGATGAGACGAGCCAGAATCCGGCAAACCCTCTCCAGCTGAATGTTTCACCG
The DNA here is from genome assembly GCF_029762515.1 of Methanocalculus sp. Classification (GTDB taxonomy): domain Archaea; phylum Halobacteriota; class Methanomicrobia; order Methanomicrobiales; family Methanocorpusculaceae; genus Methanocalculus. Next base: position 1,200 of record NZ_JARVGN010000434.1, read on the forward strand.
ATTAGAAACTGGCGGGCATTTGAAGTATTCCTCTACCTCTGGTGGCAGGATGTGCCGATTAATCCGCTCTATGATTTGGGGCTTGAACGGATCGGCTGTTACCTCTGCCCGGCAATGCTCGAGAGCGAATATGAGCTGCTCAGAACCCTCCATCCTGATCTTTGTGATCGGTGGGATGCCTTCCTCATGAAATGGGCTGGGAAGAACGGGCTGCCTGATGCATACCACCAGTGGGGGCTCTGGCGATGGAAGGCGCTCCCCCCGAAGATGCGCGAGCTCTGCCGTGAACACGACATCCCGGTGAACAAGGACTTCACCCTGAAAGAAGGGGCGCCCCGGAAGAGTCCCGAGAGGATGGAGAAGGAAGAAACTGATGGAGAGATAGCTCCAAAGAAGACAAAAGGGGTATCCTTTTCTGAGACAGTACGGCGGGACTTTCCAATCATCCACGACTGTATCTACCTCGATTCAGCGGCAATCAGCCTCTCCCCTGAACCGGTTGTCAATGCTGTTGTTGAGTTTGAACACACGTATCGATCCAATGTCGGAAGAGGCATCCACCGGTTCACGCAGATCGCCTCGCAGCGGTACTGGCATGCCCATGAGAAGGTCGCCCGGTTCATCG
>NZ_JARVGN010000435.1 GCF_029762515.1 Methanocalculus sp.
AAGAACGGGATCATCCTCAATATTCGTCTTGCTCTGGCGCCACCCGTGTACCTGGAGTACACCATTGTTCATGAGGTCTGCCATCTCCGGGAGGCGCATCATCAGAAGCAGTTCTGGGAACTCGTCGAATCAGTCCTTCCCGAATATCGGACTCTTCATGCGAACCTGCAGAAAGAGGGGATGCGGTATGCTTTGTGAACTACCCCCCGCTTGCGCAGGGGGCTTCCTGCGAGTGTCCGGGGATCGATGCGATCTTCAGACCTGTATGTCGCAGATTACCGGTAAACTCCTGGTAGCCCGTCCACAGGGCATTTTGTGATAGGCAGCGTAGCATAATATTGACCGCAGCGTTTCTGTCGCGGTCGAACACGCTACCACAATCACACTGCATAACACGATCTTTGACGGTCATCTCTGGGTGGATTTTTCCACAGCAGCAGCACGTCTTGCTCGTGTACTCTTCGCCGATCTCTATTACCTGTTTACCTGCAAGGATCGCCTTGTAGGTCAGAAATCCGGCAAAACGTGCAAGGTATCCGGTTCCTTGCGTTGACCTGTTCATCGGTTTCGTTGCTGTCTTGGACCTCGGCATCTTTTTCACCGGGAGATCGCCGATAATGATCGTTCCTGCCTTGGTATTCTCAACGAGTTTCTTGCTTACCTTGTGCTGGAAGTCCTTGAGCTGGTTGCTCTTTTTCTTCTCCATCTTTCGCTTGACGGCGTTGTAGCGTTTCCACCTCCGGCTTGGTTGTTTCCCCTTGATCTTCTTGCAGTGATCCCGCTTGGACTGCACGGTATCAATCTTCTTGTTCCAGTACCGATCCGGGCGGATGTTCTGGACTTCAATGAACTTCCCCTGACTGTTGACGGCGGTCTGCTTTATTACTCCGAGATCCCATGCCTGATACTGGCCGTTGTCAACGGGCGTCGGGGGAACGACCTCTTCAACCACGGCAAGATACCATTTCTCCTTGCCATCCTGGAATACCTCAACCTGCTTGACAACCCCAAACTCATGTTCCGGGATGGCAAAGATCAGATCTACCCCTCCCGGCAGCTTGTGCGACAGTTTGATTGAGTCTGTGTCGATCTTGAACCCCGACTGGTTGTGCTTCATAGTGGTGAAATACTTCCGCCCTTTGAATCCCGGGGGTTTTGTATCGGGATCAACCTTGATCAACTCGAAGAACGACCGGTCGTTGGCATCCAGCGTCTTGAGCGTCATCTGCAGGACTTTCGCGTTGACCTTCTTCAGTTCCGGCCACTCTTTCTTGAGTTCCGGAAGATCGTTCTGCTGTTTGATGTAGGTCACGCCTTTGGTTCCGGTAGCGTAGGCATCACGCCGTTCGTTGAGCGCCCTATTGTACAGTCTCCGGTTGATATCGGACAGATCCCACAGGACGGCTGCCTGCTCTTCCGTGGGGTAGATCCTAATCTTCCTTGTCAACTGCATCTCGTTCCTCCGCCTGGCGATCGACATACTTCTTCAAAATGTCCAGCGTGACCTGTCCGGTGGTTGCAAGGAAATAGGATCGTGACCAGAAGGCATCACGCCAGAGCACTTGTTTGACCTCGGGGAAGTTCCGCCGGATCTCCCGTGAGGAAATGGTCTTCAGGGCGTTGATGTACTTCGGGAGATTCAGCGTCGGCCCCGCCTTGAACAGCATGTGGAAGTGATCCGGGCTGCACTCGATGTTGGTGACTTCAACCCCGAAGGTTTCAGAGATGCTGTGGATCTTGGTCTTCAGGAGATCCACATACCGATCATCGACAAAGACTCCTCTCCGGTACTTGACACACTGCACCAAATGGT
>NZ_JARVGN010000436.1 GCF_029762515.1 Methanocalculus sp.
AAATAATGGATAAAAATTCTCCGGATATTCGTCTCGATATAGACAACCGGCAAATTAAATGCATATGCACAGATTGCTGACGCGGTTGCCTTCCCGATGCCCGGAAGCCTTTCAAGGACAGCCGGATCCTCTGGAACCTGATTATTATACTCATCCCTCAGGATGATTGCCGTCTTCTGGAGATTTATCGCACGCCTGTTATACCCAAGCCCGGACCAGGCTGAAAGAACAGCAGAGAGCGGAGCGGAGGCAAGGCAATCGATCGTTTTGAACTGCTCAATGAAGAGGGAATATTTTGGAGCCACCCGCTCCACCTGGGTCTGCTGGAGCATGAATTCTGAGACGAGGATAGAGTAGGGATCTGTTGTTCTACGCCAGGGGAGATCACGCCCGTATTGTCGGTAATATGAGAGTATAAGGTCAGAAAAAAGTTCAATTGATTCTTTATCCGGACCTTTTGCTGTGGCTCTCAGGACCGCCCTCTCTTTCCGGACGAGCTCAGAATCAAGAATTCCGTTCACTATGCATTATTCGATCGTGGCTGAACAAATACTTCCTTGTTCCTGCATATGGGAGGTATTATCAGCTCTATCCCCGATATCTCCACCTATGATCAATCCGGAACGGATACATTACCGGAAAGAGGGGGGAGATGAGGGCAGAGACAATGTGATCTACTGGATGCAGCGATCACAGAGAGCTGAACAGAATCATGCCCTTGAGTATGCGGTTCATGAGGCGAATCAGCGTGGAGTTCCACTCAATGTTCTCTTCTGTCTCGATCCGGATTACCCCCTCGGAACATCCCGTTCGTTCCGTTTCATGATCGAGGGGCTGGCAGAAACTCACAAGAATCTTCTTGAACGTGGCATACCTCTATCTGTGAAACTTGGTGATCCGGATCAACTGGTGCCCCGTTTTATCCAAGATACTGCATTACTGGTCATGGATCGTGGATATCTCAGGCATGAGAGGCTGATCCGTCATGCCATTACAGAAGAGGCTGACTGCCCGGTGATTGAGGTCGAATCAGATTGCGTGGTGCCGGTGAGGGCAGCGTCAGTTAAAGAAGAGTGGTCTGCTGCCACGCTAAGGCGCAGAATAACTCCGCAGATCTCCGATTTCCTTTCTCCTGTGGAAGAGATCAAATTGAAAAAACCCGCCCCTGAGGATGCAGAATCGGATCACGATCCTGCCGATATTGATGGTTTGCTGAAGAAGATCGGCTTCTTTGAGCCTGAGAGCCCACTCATGGCGCGTGGCGGACGAGCTGAAGCTGCCAGAAGACTGGCAGAATTTCTTGCCACTCCCGCTCATCTCTATGATACAGCACGAAATGATCCCGGACGCGAGGTCACCTCGGGCCTCTCCCCCTACCTGCACTTCGGCCAGATATCCCCTTTGGAAGTGGCACGCGCAGCCTCGGATCGGCCCGGTTTTCTTGAGGAGCTGATCGTCAGAAGGGAGCTTGCCATCAACTTTGTCTGGTATAATGAACAGTATGATTCCATCAACTGCCTGCCTGAATGGGCAAAGAAGACTCTTATGGAACATACCGAAGACACCCGCGACTATTGCTATTCATATGAGGAACTCAGGCGGGCAGAGACGCATGATCCCTTCTGGAATTCGGCCCAGAAGGAGATGATCCTCACCGGGAAGATGCACAATTATATGCGGATGTACTGGGGGAAGAAGATCCTTGAATGGTCTGAAACACCGGAAACCGGATACCAAAATGCCCTTCTCTTAAATGATACCTATGAGCTGGATGGCCGGGATCCAAACGGATATGCC
>NZ_JARVGN010000437.1 GCF_029762515.1 Methanocalculus sp.
GATGGGTCATAAATCCGGCCTGATTCTTCCGGGCAAACATTGCCAATTCCCCTTACCCTTTTCCCGGCTTTTTGAAGCCTCCATTTTTAAGGATACAGAGAGGTGTTCTGCAAAGAGAAAAGCATGGGAAGAATCGGGGAAAGTTGGAAGAGAAAGTGGTGTGGATTAATTCAATCGTGTGGAACCAGACGGTGCGTGATCGCAACCAGGGGATGGCGTGCATAATCCATCACCTGGATATCATCAAGTGAGTACAGTTTCATGCTCTCTGCTGTCCGTTCAAGTCCAAGTTCGATATCTTCATCGATCACGATGATATAGGCATCAAGCATCCTGATGCCGAGCCGCTTTGCTGCAATGGCCCGGTGGTGGCCATCGACCATGATCCATTTTCCAGACCTTTTCACGACGATGACTGGTTCAGCAAGTCCTTTTTTAATCTCATACATCCGGCCTTCGAGCTCGTCCTGAAAGATCTTTCCCTGTGTCGGCCGGAGCCGGTCAACCGGGACATTGCCCCTCTCAAGGGTCGGTTCGATCCCATAGAGTTTCTTCAACGTCGACATGAAGTTGTAGACTTTTCCGGGGGATACATGCTCGATCTGGGATCTGATCACATCCGCATTTGAGATGATCCCGACCAGTTCATTCTGTTCATTCACGACCGGCAGTTTCTGGATACCTGATCGGAAGATGACACGGGCGGCATCGGTTATCGGCATATCGGGATCGGCGACGATCAGGTGGCGGGACATGATCTGTTCTATCCGAACTGACGGATGCACCCCGATGATATCGCGTGCCGAGATGTAGCCGACGACCTTGTTTCCACGAAGAACAGGAAAACCATCGTGCTGGGTTGAACGGATATGATCGATGACATCCTTTATCATGCCTTCTGCCTTCACGGAGACGACATCGTAGGTCATGTAGTCACGGACCTTTTTCTTGTCTATTGGCTCATTCTTCTGCACAAAACACCCACAAATCTTTTTTTCATTGGATATTCTTCTAATCAGGCCACATACCCGGATAGTGAATGAAACAGATTCCGGATAAATGTCTGATCTGAGAACTATATGAGATCACCCATTCCCGCCAGTTGAGGGGGGGGAGAATTTCCTCCCCTCTCTCTATTCAGCGGGGCTTTTGGTACTGAAGCGGTTCTTTCTGTATGTTGCTCTCTTTTTGAGTTGCTGTTGAATGAGGGGTATTCCTGTCGGCTTTGCAATCCACCCGGGATTCAGACACTCTGTAGCTTTTTTTTTATTTTCGACTATTCGATCTGAATTGACCGCACCGAAGGCATCTCGGTCTTCTTCAGGTGCACCTCAAGAACCCCGTTTTTGAAGGTGGCCTGTGCCCCTTCTTCGGTGACTTCGACCGGGAGGCGGACCATGCGGCGCATCGATCCATACATCCTCTCCCTCATGTAGTAGTTCTCACGCTCATCCTTCTTCCCGGTAGATGAGCGGGTTGCAATCTCAAGCGTCCGTGGATCAATGAGCTGGACACTGACACCGTCCTTCTCAAATCCCGGAAGATCGCAAACAATCACCAGTTCGTCCTCATGGTCGCTGACATCGACCCTGAACTCGCCCCGGATGGCGGGCATGAAGCGATCGGCCATCCCGCCTCCTGCTCCGCCAGCGGTTTCCGGCAGGAGGGTTCTGCTTCCGGAGAAGATATCCTGGAAGCGGGCCTCCATCTCTGCCATCATCTCATCGATCTCCTGTCCGATCGATCCAAATGGGTATCTTCGCCTGTCCCATACCATAGTTACATTCCTCCTATG
>NZ_JARVGN010000438.1 GCF_029762515.1 Methanocalculus sp.
TCGTTTGAGTCAATAGGAAAGGCGGACCAGGCACTCATCGATACGAAAACCTCGCAGGAGGATTTCTCCGGCCTTCAGTTCTGGGAAGAGTATCCCGACTTTATAGCATGGTATGAGACGCCCATCCCCCGTGAGGCGATGCTGCCGGATAATCATAATGTGATCCGGCTTTTCTAACTTTTTTGAGGGAGATTGGGGAATATCCGTTCTTTCAATTCGGGATCCGGGTTCTTCACCACAAACTTCATTGTTTATGGAGCATTACAACAGCATTATATGTTTATTTTCATAGGAGTGGAGAGTATCTCATGAGAATCCTTTACATTTTTATTGTTCTTGCGCTGGTTGCTCCGGCGATGGCAATCATGCTCACCCCGGAGAATGCGGATGGTGCTGATACTGATATCGGGCTGAAAAAGGTTGCCGTATTCGGCAACGGCATACGCTACGAGGCGGGATCGTATCACGTCGTCGTCCTCTCCGGCACCTACCGGGAGATGGGACAGCAGTTCGGCGCCCTGATGAAGGATGAACTCAGGGAAGAGTATGCCATGCTCCGCTCCCACTTCACGGCATCGGGATACACCGAGGCAGAAGTGAGTGAATATGCTCAAACAGCAACGGCATTCCAGGCGAAACGGATGAAGGAGATACGGGCAGGCATCGCGGAGATGTCAGATCTTTCCGTTGATGAGGTCAATATTCTCTATCAGGGACCGATCGTCTATCTCACGACCTTTGGTGCGAAGGCAGGATGCTCGTTCATGGCAGTATGGGGCGACTACACCCCGGACGGTTCGGTCGTACTCTCCCGGAACTACGATCTTCCCGATGTCTTCTCGGTATTCTACCCCTACTACACACTCACAATCTACAACCCGACTGACGGGAGCAATGGTGTCGCGACCTTCGGCCCGGCAGGGGCACGTCCCGAAACCCTGATGAACAGCGCCGGACTCTTTATCGCCGATGATAACGCTGCGGATTCAGGAGGCGAAATCGAGATCGCCGGCAGACCTGACCTGATCGGGGAGTTCTTCCGGATGATGCTCGATTACTCTGATATGGATGAACTTGACGCCGGGATCATGAGCACCCGTGCAAACACCGCATGGATCGTAAATGCGGCCGGGCCGGATCGTGCCTACTCCTATGAGGAGACGGTGTACGATATCAAGCAGCGCGAGGGGGCTGGCGTGATTGCAGCCGCAAACCACTTTGTAGACCCGTCATGGCGGCTTGCGGCTCCACCTGCAGAACACTCGACCTCGCGGTATGCCAACCTGCTCCGCCTTGCCGAGGAGAACCGGGGTTCTATCGACGGGGAACGGATGGTCGCGATCCGCGACGTGCAGGTTGAGGAGTGCGGCGCGACCTTCCGGCACAGCATGCTCGGGGGTATGCTGTACTCATCGGAACATCAGGTGGTCTATGTCCCGGAGACCCGAATGCTCTGGATGAAGGTCGTGGACCGGGACTGGCAGAAGGTGGACCTCGGAAACCTCTTCTCAGTATGATCTCACCGGGAGAGGAATCGCTGAAGATGCTATTCCATCTCCGCGATTTCCATCGGGATCGGCGGGAATGATAAAAATGGGTGAAAGCTTTGGGATCAGGCGGTCACTCCGCCGCTCTGTCTGCCTGTATCCCGGTGCTGCTGTCCTTCTTGCCGGAGATGCTCATCACGGCACCGATGTCCGGGTTAATCAGGCAAACCGGGAAGTACCCGAATAACGACCTGTAGTCGATCTTCAGCATCCGGTGCCGGATGAGATCGATCCCGATCTTCTC
>NZ_JARVGN010000439.1 GCF_029762515.1 Methanocalculus sp.
GTCTCTTCTGTTCCTTCCTGATACATATTCGCGTTCATAGGGTTGTCTCCTCAATACTGTTGAATCAAAATCACCAGTGTCTCCTTTTGCGTGGTTTACACGGCTACATAAAGATATCCCATAAGCAATTCCAACTCACAAAGGACGTCCCGTATTTTTGAAATATTATATCGACCCTCATGGAGCCACAAAAGCAAATTCAAAGACTTTAGAATGCTTTATTCGGACAACACTTCCGGGCAGTCGGGAAAGTTCGCAGGTTAGAGAAGAGGGATGATGAGAGAGATCTCCCCGGCGATACGCATCACTCCGCGACGGGTGAACACCCTATTCTTTTCCATCAATCAGATTCCAGGAACCCGATGATCTCACTGATATCAGGAACACTATGCACGGGATAGACCTTGCTGAATACCACTGCCTGATCTGAATCAACGATGACATTTGCCCGCTCACAAAATCCGTTTCCCTCCCGGAAGAGCCCATAGAGCCTTGAAACAAAACCATGAGGCCAGAAGTCACAGAGAAGGGGGGTATTGGCGATTCTCAGGCTCTTTGCCCAGGCTCTCTTGCAGGGAACGGAATCAACGCTGATCCCAACTGCAACCGTATTCAGGGATGAGAATGTTTCCCGGTTCTCTTCAAGCGAGAGCATCTGGGCTGCACATTTATCAGTCCATGCAAGCGGATGGAACGAAAGGAGAACCCGCCTCTTATGGTGTTCAAGGAGGCTGAAGGTCTCATCCGACTGATCCTTTAATGCGAATGTCGCGGCAAGATCGCCCGGACGGACCATTCTTGGCTGGGGAATTTGAGCATGGTGATACATTGCTCTCGCATTATCACAGGAGATGATAAGCATTGCGGGAAGAGGATAGGAAACCTTGCATCCGTAGATGAGAGAATCGACTATTGAAACCACGCCGCCATTGTTTTTGCCATTATTGACATAATATCGGCAATCGGGAATCATTTAATTTTTACAGCATGAATTAAATATAAATACACCAAGCGCCATTACAAAATAGCCAGTGATGGCATGCATAAGGAGGTGATTGCTATGAATGAAGGATCGTCCGGTGGGTGTTCAGACAAGGCATCAGGCACCATCGACAAGCTGAGGACGCAGGCACTTGCCAGATGCCGTGATCGGATCGATGAAGCCCTGAAGCGGCCAAAAGGGAAGAAACCAAAACCCTGCAACCCCTCATATGGCATCACATCTGTGCTACGGAACCAGCACGGGCTCTGAATAAAAGGCAGAGATAACATAAGAGTTAAGCCTGCTCTTATGCTTCTGCCTTCTCTGCCTGTTTCCTGCGATTTATAATCTTCTTTACTTTCTTTAACCGGAAGAGATCTTCACGTTCACGCTCTTCTATTGCGATCTTGATCCCCTTTGCCATCTCTTTGAGTTCAGGAACCACCACCTGTTCAAGAGCATTCACCCTTCTCCGGTTCATCTGGATCTCCTCCCCAAGCCTCCTGAGGGATGTCTCTGTCTCGGCAAGTGCGATGATCAGATCCAGCTCGCGTTCGAACTTCTCCGCAACCTCATCGATTCTGCCCGAGACACCAAGCACACTGTAGCCCCTCTCAAATGTCCCTTTGGAGATCACCTTCTTCTCAAGGACAGGCACCGGCACTCCCATGATATTCTTCCCGGAAATATCCAGGAATACACCCCTTCGCGTTGCAAGGGCAGCAGAACGGACAGCGACGGAATCGTCCACTGCAACAGCCAGGTGGAGTGAATGGCGGGCAGAGGCATCAATTGCCTCAAGCTCT
>NZ_JARVGN010000043.1:0-3817 GCF_029762515.1 Methanocalculus sp.
GGCCCTGGTATATCCTTGCAACAGAACATCCAGGCGAGGTGGTGATGACCGATCCCTACATGGCAGTCACCACCCCGGATGTGAATATCGGGATCGTCACGGCACTGATCGATGACTCCGGCTCGATCTACGGAGTTGTCGGGGCCGATATCACCCTTATCAGCCTGACAGACTACATATCGACTGTTGAGACGATCCGGGATGGCGAGATGATCCTGGTTGACAGGACAGGGACAATCCTGGCAGCTTCAGATGAAACACTGCTCCACACCGATATCAGTGCTCTCCTCTCAGAACAGACAGAGACATTTCTGAGTGGCGATGAAGGGGTGCTGGTGATGGATGGCCGGTACCTGTTCTATTACACCTCCCCGGAACTTGGGTGGAAGATCGGGACATTCATCCCCTTCAGCACGATAGAAGAGGCGATTAACAAGTCCATCGGGTGGATACTCTTCTTCGTCCTCGTTGCCCTTATTCTTCTCAGCGGCATCACCCTCTACTTCTTAAACAGGACAATCATCAGGCCGCTCTCCAGCCTCACAAAGGTGAGCAGGGAGATCACCCAGACAGGGGATCTAAAACGGACGATCCCGACCGAAGGTGCGGGAGAGGTGGAGAGCCTCGCCAGATCATTTGAAGCGATGGTTGAAAAGATCAGGACCGAAGAAGCGATGAGGGAGGAGGCATACCGGGAGCTTGAGGAGTACCGCGACCGCCTGGAGGATATTGTCTCCGAGAGGACACATGAGCTTGAGGAAGCAAAGGAAGCGGCAGAGTCGGCAGACCGGCTTAAATCTGCCTTCCTTGCAACAATGTCCCATGAACTCAGGACACCATTAAACTCCATCATCGGATTTACGGGGATCCTCCTCCAGGAGCTTGCCGGACCGCTCAATGATGAACAGAAGAAACAGCTCGGGATGGTTGCCGGAAGTGCCGAGCACCTGCTCACCCTGATCAATGATGTGCTCGACATATCGAAGATCGAGGCAGGTCAGCTCACCCTCGTCATCGAGCCGGTGGATATCACCGTTATCCTTGAAAAGGCGATCGAAACCATAAAACCGGCAGCAGACAGGAAAGGCCTTCCACTTGAGGTTGCCATCGAACCGGGCCTGGGAGCGGTCAGGGGCGATGCACGCCGGATCGGGCAGGTGATCCTAAATCTCCTGAGTAACGCAATAAAGTTCACCGAGAAAGGCCATATCCGGATAGAATGTGCAGAAGAGGAGGGGAACATATCAATCCGCGTCATTGATACGGGGATCGGTATTGAGGAGGCTCATATTCCAAAACTCTTCAAGCCGTTCTCCCAGATCGATAGCGGACTGACGAGGAAGTACGAAGGCACCGGCCTTGGACTCTCGATCTCAAAGAAGCTCGTCAATCTGATGGGAGGAACAATCAAAGTGAGAAGCGAACCCGGAAAAGGATCGGTCTTTTCGGTCACCCTGCCGGCAGAGAGGAGGAACATATGACGGAGACAATTCTGTATATCGAAGATAATGACCAGAACTACTATCTCGTCCACTATATTCTGGCCGCAAAAGGATACGAGTGTATCCGTGCAGCCGATGGCATGGAAGGAGTCAGGATCGCCACCAATACGCCTGTTGATCTGATACTCCTGGATATCCAGCTCCCGGGAATGGACGGCTATGAGACGGCCCGAAGGCTCCGGGAGATCCAGGCGATCTCAAAACTGCCGATCGTCGCCGTTACCTCCTATGCGATGCCGGGGGACAGGGAGAAGGCACTCTCTGCAGGATGCACCGGATATATTGAAAAGCCTATCAATCCAACAACATTTATCTCACAGATAGAAGCATATCTCCCGCCTGCGGAGAATAAAGAGGATGAATAGATGGCTGTTGTGCTGATAGCTGACGACAATCCAAATAACCTCTACCTGCTGGAATCGATTCTGAAAGGATATGGATTTGCCACCACGAATGCCTGCAACGGCCAGGAGGCATTCGATACTGCGAAGAAGAGCCCGCCGGATCTGATCATAGCCGATATACTGATGCCTGTTATGGACGGGTTTGAACTCTGCCGCAGGTGGAAGGCAGATCCAAAACTACAACAGATCCCATTCATCTTCTATACAGCCACCTACACAGACCCACGCGATGAGCAGTTTGCCCTGAGCCTTGGTGCTGATCGGTATGTGATCAAGCCTCAGAAGCCGGACGTGCTTATCGGGATCGTGAGGGAGGTCCTCGAAAAAGCCGGGGGAGAGAAGCCTCCACAACCTGAAAAAACCTTCGAAGAAGAGATGGAGCTCCTGAAAACCTATAACGAGGTGCTCTTTCGGAAACTCCAGAAGAAGGTTGGAGACCTTGAGAACGAGATCGCACGGTGCAGCATAATTGAGAGGGATCTCCGCCGGAATGAGAAGTTCCTGAATAACATCTTCGAACAGATCCCTGATATGATCTTTGTGAAGGATGCAGCAGATCTCCGGTTTGTCGGGTTCAACAAGGCAGGAGAGGAGCTCCTCGGGATATCCCGCGAAAAACTCATCGGAAAATCGGATTATGACTTCTTCCCGGAAGAGCAGGCAGAGTTCTTCAGAGAAAAAGATCAGGAGGTCCTGAGTGAAAAGAGACTGCGGGATATTCCTGAAGAGAGGATTCTGACACATCAGATGGGCGAGAGGATACTCCACACAAAAAAGATACCCATACTCGATGAGTCAGGAGAGCCACGATACCTGCTTGGCATTTCAGAGGATATCACCGAACAAAAAGCGCATGAAGAGCAGATCAATCTTGCAAACCACAAGCTCGAACTGATGACCGAGGTCACCTACCAGGATATCCAGAACAAAATCACCGCGACACTGGGATATCTCGATCTGGAACAGCAGGAGAAGAATCAGAAAAGCAGACAGTTCTACATCGAAAAAGAGAAAGATATACTGGAGAGTATCCACAACCTCATAAAAAAGACGAAGGATTACCAGCAGATCGGGGTGAACACATCCCGATGGATTCTTCCAAAAGAGGTGATCGGGGATCAGTTTGTGGCAATCAGCCAGAAGAAGAATATCATCCTTGAATGTGAGCTGAACGAACTTGAGATCAGAACCGATCCCCTGATCGAAAGGGTTTTTTTAAATCTCCTGATGAATTCCATTCAACACGGTGAGAAGACGACCAGAATAACCTTCAGGTACCAAATAACAGCAGACGGATTGGTATTGATCTGTGAAGACGACGGTATCGGCATTCCTATGCCACTGAAGGAGCAGATCTTCCATCGGGTCGTCGGAGGCAGGGGAACATTCGGGCTCTTCTTTGCAAGGGAGTTCCTCAATCTCAGCGGCATGAAGATTATCGAGAACGGAACTCCGGGTACAGGCGCCCGGTTTGAGATTTTTGTTCCTGAGGGTATGTACCGGGAGAGCCGGTAGCCACCTTTTTTCAGCTGATTGCCGGACGGTTCGATCGATCCAAAGGCATTTACCGATCAAACTAATACTACCTCATCATCCGGATGAAAATGATCGAAGGTAAACGATGACCACAGTTCTGATAGCTGATGATAATCCCCAGAACCTCTATCTGCTGGAAGCCACGTTGAAGGGATATGGGTATACACCCATCACGGCAACAAACGGGAGAGAGGCTTTTGATACTGCGAAGAAGAGCCCGCCGGATCTGATCATCACCGATATACTGATGCCCGTTATGGACGGATTTGAACTCTGCCGCCGGTGGAAAGCAGATCCAGAACTACAACAGATCCCCTTCATCTTCTATACAGCCACCTACACAGACCCACGTGATGAGCAGTTTGCACTGAGCCT
>NZ_JARVGN010000043.1:3827-9036 GCF_029762515.1 Methanocalculus sp.
GCGTTTTGTCACCAAGCCGCAGAAACCGGATATTCTCATCGGCATCGTCAGGGAAGTCCTTGAAGAAGCCGGGAGAGAGAGGGCTCCGCAACCTGAAAAGACCTTTGAGGAAGAGATGGAACTGCTGCGGGATTATAATGAGGTCCTCTTTCGAAAACTCCAGAAGAAGGTCAGCCAGCTTGAGGAGGAGATTCTCCGATGCAACAGGATCGAAGCGGATCTTCGCGAGAGTGAGAAGTTCTTAAACTCAATTGTTGAGGAGATCCCAAATATGATCTTCGTAAAGGATGCAGCAGAACTCCGGTTTGTCAGGTTCAATAAAGCAGGAGAAGAGCTCCTCGGCGTATCCCGCGACGATTTCATCGGCAGGAACGATTATGACTTCTTCCCGAAAGAGCAGGCAGAAGCATTTATTCTGAGGGATCATGATGCTCTCAGTACAAAGGCACTGGTGGATATCCCTGAAGAATCGATAATGACACAGAATAAGGGCGAGCGGGTGCTCCATACAAAAAAGATCCCTATCCTTGATGAGTCAGGTACGCCCACATATCTCCTCGGCATATCAGAGGATATCACCGAACATATAGAACTTGAAGAGCTGAGGCGGACAGCACTCATCCAGATTGAGGAGCAGATACAGAAACTGGCGATCCTGAATGATTCGATCAGAAACCCGCTTGCCGTGATCGTCGCCCTCACCTCGATGAATGAAGGAGGGATCTTCGAACAGATCAGCGATCAGGCATATGAGATCGATCGCATCGTGACACTCCTCGATGAGGGGTGGCTCGAATCACTGAAGATCCGTGAGTTTGTCAGGAAACATTACAGATAATCTCTTCTTACAAAGGATAGCTACCAGAAAAAAGAGGGTTGTGGTTTCTCTCATTGATATTTAGTCTGTGAACTGAACAAACGAGAGGATGATCCCGCCATCTGATGATGAGAGGAGAAGCCGATCCTCTTCAATCTCATACTTCGTCATCTCAGTCAGGAGTGAGAAGTACCTGCTCTCCTGATCCATCACGGCTTCAGGCATACAGTAGACGAGTGTCTGGATCGGCGGCTCGATCCTCAGTCTTCCATCTTCAGAAACCTCATATGCTGCCGAGTAGCTGTTGCAGCCTCCGGTGCCGCCGACAGAACCGTTATCAAAGATTGCGGTCACTGCCCTATCCGGAAGAACAGTTGTCTGCAATCCATCTTCGGTGATCGATTCGAGCATCCACTTTCCGTTCCCAAGGGTTATTTCATTGGGTTTTGGATGAAAGACCAGCCTGGCATTTCCCTCTTCATCAAAGAAGGTGAGGGTTTCTGATCCAATCTCATATGATGAGACCTCGCCAAGTGTTGCAAGGTACTGCTGCTCCTGCTCCATCACCCCTGCTTCACCACAGTACATCTTCGTCGATCCAATCGCTCCAATTGCGATTCCGTCACCGGTAGCCTCAAAGGATCCGAAGTACCGGTTGCATCCGGCAGAGCCCCCGAGTGTCTCCTCATCAAAGACGAGGGAGATTGTGGTCCCGCTCAGAACTGACGAGGCGGTTCCATCTTTGGATCCGATCGTCCCAAGCTCCCATGCCGTTCCCGGCAGGGCAGCGGCGATGGGCACCTTCTCAGGAACCTTCGCAAATATCAGGCTCGGCACACCGTCTGCATCAGAGAGGGTGAGGGTATCGCCATCAATCCGGACCGATGCCGCTTCCCCGAGGAGCGTGAGGTAGAGCAGCTCCTGCTCCATCACACCCGCCTCTCCGCAGTACATCTCGGTGGAGCCGATCCCCTCAACGGCGATCCTGTACTCATCAAGGGTATAAGAGCCAAAGTAGAGGTTGCAACCGGCAGTGCCGCCGAGGCTCTCCTCATCAAAAGTGAGGGTGATAGTTGTTCCCTCGACAAGGTTCACCGAGGTGATCGCAATCGCGGCCAGTTCCCATTCTGTTCCGGGGAGAGCGAGAACGGCTTTACCATCCGGGGATGGCGCCTGCTGATCCCCGACGCATCCGGCAACCGCCAGGCACGCTGCCAGAAAGAGGCATGCAAGTATCGGAAGTAACTTCATATGATCTGATCTGGCGGTGAAGATGAAAAGTTCATCGTAAACTTCAACTTTTTTCGCACCAATGAAAATCAGGGTATCTTCAAAAAGAGGGAAGCCAGGAGAGAGAAGAACTCACTCCAATCCACTCTGTCCGGATCGCGGCAGAAGCCGCCTCTCCATCCATGAGAAGGACGCATCAAGGAAGAGAGCGATCCCGATCGCAGGCAGGGCACCGGAGAGCATCTTCATCATATTCACCCCGGCAAGCCCTTCAAAGACGAGCGAGCCAAGTCCGCCGCTCCCGATCATCGCTGTCAGGATCGCGACACTGTTTGCCAGGATCGCCGCAAACTTCACCCCGGCAAAGATGGCGGGATAGGCATTGGGGAGCCTGACATACCGGATGATCTCCCATTCCGAGAGGCCGATCCCCTCAGCCGAGGCTATCAGCACCGGATCAACAGACGAGAGGCCGATCCAGGTATTTTTGATGATCGGGAGGAGCGCCCGGAGGATAATCGCAACAATTGCCGGCCAGAACCCGATCCCGATTAAGGGAACCACAATCGCCACAACCGCCAGGGTCGGAACCGCCTGCATCAGGTTTGCCAGCGTCATCACAATCTTCTGGAGTGGCCTGCTATATAACGCGAGAATAGCAAGCGGAATTCCAAGGGCGATACTCACAAAGAGTGCGGTATAGGCAAGAACGATATGCTGGAGGATCGGGGTCAGCAGGAGGCCGCTCACCATGATCCAAACCTCCTCTTCAGCGAAGCCTCAATTCCACCGGCGATGCCATCCAAAATCACCGCAAGGATCCCAACCCAGATCCCGGCGACAAAGATGATATCCGGCCGGATCAGGTTGATCCCGGTCTGGAGAGGGGCACCAAGGCCCCCTGCCCCGAAGATACCGCCGAGAGTCACGATCCCCATTGTAAAGACGATCGCGATCCTGATCCCACCGGCGATCATCGGAAATGCCAGCGGAAACCTGACCTTGAGGAGGATGAATCGTTCGGAAAGGCCCATTGCCCGGCCCACCTCAAGGAGATCAGGACTCACAAAGATGAGACCGGTATAGGTGTTCCGTGCGATCGGAAGGATCGAGTACAGGACACAGGCGATGATCGTCGGGACAGTGCCGATCCCGGCAAGCGGGATGAGCAGGACGAGGAGTGCGATATCGGGGAATGTCTCAACCGCATTTAGGGAAGAGAAGACGGGAGAGGCATACCGCCTCCGCCGGTAGATGAATAAGCCAATTGCAACACCCGCTACGATCGCAGCGATAAGCGCGATAGAGAAGATCCAGAGATGCTCTATTGTCCGTTCAGTGAGGTTGTAGGTGATCCAGACAGCCGTGATCTCATCTATCACCAGAACCACCCCTTCAGACAAGCCGGGTGATCAGATCGTCCGGCAGAAGCAGCCCTGCCGGCTCCCCATCCTTCATCACAAGACCCAGAGAGACGGAGGCGGCCTTCATCTCTTCAAGGGCAGAGAGGAGAGATGCATCCATGGAGAGGAAGAATGGCGGATCTGTTGCTTCCAGAACCGTTTTCACCTCATCCCTCATCTGGAGAAGGGTGGAGAGCAGCAGAACAGAGAAGGAGGAGGCTCTATTCCTCACAACGGCGATCTTTGATCCGCTCTGTACCATCACCCCGATTGCCGACTGAACCTCCATCTCTCCTGATATAATTGGAGAAGCAGGAACCATCATATCCGATACGGTGAGTGACGCGATATGCCCAAAGAGGCGATCAGATCCGACGAGATCAGAGACCATTTTGTCTGCCGGATTCAGGATGAGATCCCGCGGAGTACCAAGCTGGACGATCTGCCCTTCATGCATGATCGCGATCCGATCACCAAGCCGGAACGCCTCATTGATATCATGGGTCACAAAGACGATCGTCTTGCCGATATCCTCCTTGATCCCGATGAACTCATCCTGGAGCTGCCGCCTGAGAAGCGGATCAAGCGCTCCAAACGGCTCATCCATCAGCAGGAGGGGAGGGTTCATTACAAGGGCACGGGCAAGGCCGACCCGCTGCTGCTGGCCGCCTGAGAGCTCCTTTGGATACCGGTCCATGAACTGATCAGGGGGGAGATGGACGAGGATAAGGAGTTCTGCAACACGCGAATCGATCTCCTCCCTGCTCCACCCCTCAATTGTAGGGAGAAGACCTATATTCTCACGGATCGTCATGTGGGGGAAGAGGCCGATCTGCTGGATCACATACCCGATATTCTTCCGCAGTACAATCCCATCGATCGTCTGGGTATCAATCCCGTTGATTGCGATCGTCCCTTCATCCGGATCGATTAACCGGTTGATCATCCTGAGGGTGGTCGTCTTCCCTGACCCTGATCCCCCGATCAGGATGAGGAGTTCGCCACCCCTGATATCAAGGCTGATCCCATCAACTGCAACCGTCTCACCAAATCTCTTCCTAACTCCGTGGATATCGATCGTTTCGATACGATCAAACGGCCGTTTCAGAGTCACACCAGCTCCCTGGATCGATATGGCAAAATCAGGAGGAGATTAATCCCTCTCTCCTGAGATAGTCACGGGCGATATCCCTGGCTTCACGCTTATCATTATCAAACTCGGCATTTAATGCCCTCATCTCATCAGTATCGATCCGGTTATCGAGCAGAGAGAGGGCAGAGACGAGCCGTTCATCTGATGCGAGATCTGATCTCAGAAGAAGCATCGTCTCATAGGGAGGGAGCGCCGCCTTATCATCCTGAAGTACTCTCAGGGAATAGAGATCAACCCGTGAATCGGTGGTATATGGCGGGATCGCCTGCACCTGATCATTTGCAATCGCTTCGTACATCAGGGTCGGCGACATCGGTCTGACATCCGCAAATGTGAGACCATAGACCTCCTTCAACCCCGGAAGACCGTCTTCGCGTTCATGGAAGACGAGATCGGATCCAAAGACGAGCGTTCCGGCATGAGGCACCAGATCGCTGATGGTTCTGAGATTCTTCTCTTCAGCATATGACTCTTTGACTGCGATTGCATAGTCGTTCCTGAAGCCAAGCCTGAAGAGGACATCAATTCCCTCTGCTGCAAGGCCGTCCTTCACCTGCTGGTAGACGAAATCCGGCTCCCAGCTCTCAGGCGGCTCAAGCTTCAACA
>NZ_JARVGN010000440.1 GCF_029762515.1 Methanocalculus sp.
TCCAGCTTATCAACCATTGACCCAAGCCGGGTATACATCGTCGTTGCGGGCCCTGCCGAGATATCGGTTGTATCATGGGTGAACGAGAACCCCTCATACTGGCCGGGGGTGCCGATCCGAAGCTCCACGTGATCCACCACGCGCTCAAGCTCCTTTGGTGCCGTATAGGTGAGGCATGCTTCATAGACAGAGAGCGGATACCGGCCCATCACATCCACGTTCAGCGTCTCCTTATCGACCTCGCTCGGATCGATCCGGCTCGTCAGGACAAGGGGGGCATCCATCGAGCCGCCCCGTGTCTCCGGCAGAAACGACCGCGAGAAGTTTATTAAGCCATCTAAGAGCAGCATCACGCAGTCCTCATCACCATCACACTGGCCGCAGAAGATCCCGTTTGCATGGAGGGTGTGATCATCTGCCACCGTCACACAGTACACCCGGTCATCAAGGCAGGGGACGGGATCGGCGGATTTGATCGTATCTGCAATCACTATTCCCCCTTCCAGCACCGGCACCCGTGCCCCCGGCTTCACCTCAAGTGCCCGGATCTTCCTGAGATATGCACAATCCCAGACAAGCATCGCATGATCCGGGGTTACCGCGAGCTTCTTTCCCCGTTCGGTCTCAAAGAGGATGAGATGTGCCGGGGCACGGTGTACCGAGACCGAGGTGACCTTCCGCATCTTCTGGTTTCCGTTCGTATCCACTGCGATCAGAAGGTGGGGGGAGGCCGGATCCGAATAGAAGGTTCCAAGCCGGTCGCATCCCGGCTGTGAGATATCGAAGTTCTCAATGACAAACTCCCGGATCGGCATCTTCTTCCAGCCGGACTGCCCGTACACCTCGATCTCGGTATCGCCGTGGAAACAGTTCCGCCGTTTCGCCGCATGGAAGAAGGGGTGTGCATACCCGACAAGTGCCCTTGAGTAACCAATCAGCCGGGCAAGCACACCCGCACTCGTATGCGGAGCAAGCCCGATTAAGAGCTGGCCGACGAGATCCTGAGGCTTCTCTGCATTATAGAACCGGGGCAGGCCGTACACCTTCTCGAGAAGATCATCCATAAACCCTGCCACCTTCAGGAGATACTCGCCGCAATCCTCTGAGACGAGTATATCCTGGGGCCTCAGCTCACAGATCTGCTCGCTATCCACCAGATCCCTCCCCTCATAATCCTTCAGGTATCCAAGCTCACGGAGCCTCTCAGGCGACACCCCGATCTCGGATGGCCGGAAATGGGTGAGGGGAAGATCGATCATATCATAGCGGACGGTTCCGTCCTTGAAGACGAAGAGATCCCGGACCGCCCGGAGGATCCCCTTCTCAATCGCCTCAACCGACCGCTCACGGGAGATCAGCCCTTTCACGCCCTTCAGGAGCTTCAGGTCTGATTGAACCATCCCGAGAGTGGTAAGCGCCGATTCATACTCCTTTTTGATATTCACCTCAACCTCAAAGTTGCAGTTGAGGGGGGCATCGCACCGGGGACAGCGGTCACCGTCTGTAACCTCCTTGTTGCAGTGAACGCACCGGAAAACAGGCACTGTGTGGCCTCCGCAGGCACACCGGTTCCAGAAGGTTTTATCGCCACAGATGGTGCACCGCCGCTCACCCACTTCAATTGAGATCTGTCCCTGCGTCTCGATATCGATATAGAGATCCCCATCCCCCATCGTCTCCTGCCGCCGCTTTGCGCCCGCTCCCTGGAAAGAACGCCGGGCACCGCCATCGTTTCCGATCGGGAAGAGGGCATGCGGTGCTGTCTTCATCTTCCTTGGGGCGG
>NZ_JARVGN010000441.1 GCF_029762515.1 Methanocalculus sp.
GTTCTCAAGAGGTAGATCCAGTCATCAGCCGCCATCCCCATCTCAGACCGCATCCTCCGGATCGCATCACGGGAGAGGGCATCAAGCACCTTCAGCGGTACAAGATCCTCTCCCTGTTTCAGGTCGGCATAGGTCTTCAGCCGCTCAAGCTGTTTCCACATCCCTTTATTTCTTCTCTCCTCTTTCCGAAGATATTTCTTCTGATTGGCGATGATCCCCTGGAGACGGATCACCTCGGCATCCCGTTGTACCGCCTCCTTCTTCTTTGACCGCTCCGCCTTTAAGAGGCGATGGAGTCGGGAGATCTCCTCATTTTTCTTCTGTGATTCCTCATAGAGTTCGGAGACAAGCCCCCGGAGCTTGCGGATCATCTCATCCTGTTCACGGGACTGTTTCGGCTCAGGTGTTGCTGCTTCCGGTGCAGCGGCTTCATCAGGTGCTTTCTGAAGTTCGTCTCCTGAAAGCTCGGCGAGTGCCTGTTCGAGAGAGAGGCCGCGGACGACACGGGCACGGACTTCATCGAGTGCAATTCCCGGCGGCAGTCTTTTCGAAAGGCTGGCAAACTTGTTCTTGTAGTGCCGGTATGCCAGCATTGCAGCCGCATAGGCATCGCGTTCATGATCGTTTGTATAATTGACATCAGCGGCAAGTTCGTACTTCTCGGAGACCGGAATGTCATTTTTGGGGAGGAAGGAGACGGCGTTAAAGGACCTGCGGATCTTCTCCACGGTTCCCGGCATCTCTTTCTTATCCGAGGCGATGATCAGCGGGCGTCCGTAGGTTGTGATCCCTGCAATTGCTTCTGCAACTGAGGTGACCCGTGAGCTTGAGAGGTGGATGAGATCTCCATCAAGGCTCAGAAGTGCAAGTGCCATTGTGGTTCCGGGATCAATTCCAGCAATCAGGTATCCCGGCTTGCTGGTCTGGGGAATAAAACGGATCCGCTCAAGCCGCGGCCGGGTGACAGAAACCTGCACATCGGATCCGCGGGAGTTTGAGATCGGAACCTCTGAACGTTTGGCATTGACATGGAACATCACCCGCGAATTGCCGCCGAATGCCCGGAAATCCTTTTTATCATATGGTACGCCTGCTTCAATCAGGGTCATCTCGATCTCCCGGCCTTTTGCCCTGACCGCGCCATGGATCTTCCGCGTATAGCGGTTCTGGCTCCAGCCGCCTTTGCCGGGAGAACGCCTTCGCGAGACGGTGATCAGGCATACATCGGCAAATGCCACAACCCGGCTCCCGGCACCAAGAGAGGCAACCTGGGCAGATGTCCTCGCCTCTGCAAAGGGATCAAAACGGTTGAAGGTGAGGTTGTACCTGCCTGCAACCTGTGCCAGGCTCTCACGATGGTCACCGCCGCCGGTGACGCAGACGAGCTCGGTCTTCGGGGGGAGAGACTGGAGGAAGAGATAAACCTCTTTTGTATCTGCTGCTACTTCCTGAAGGCTGTCAACTGCAAGTAGATCAGGCTCTTCTGCATCGAGTATCCTGAGAAGGCGGAAGAGCGAAACCTCGGTCTCAGAGATGATCTCACCATCTTCAATCCGGCATAGTGCAAATGAAGGGCGTCTTGACTGGGAACGAACCGAACCCCTGACGATATCGATCCCATAGACCCGCATACCTATCACCCGGTGATAGCAGAGAGTGCATCATCCGGATTAATACCCATCCGGTATTTCCGGTTAAAGAAGGTGACGATCGTCTCGACATCCCGCCTGAGGAGTTCATCTGCATTCGGGTGGGAGCATTCAACCCACTGAGGCCAGT
>NZ_JARVGN010000442.1 GCF_029762515.1 Methanocalculus sp.
ATCCTTGTCTTATCGCTCTTTATCGGGATTGCCATACCCTCCCTTCCGGGTTTTCTCATCGCCTTCCTCTTCATGACGCTGATCGGCATCTGCTTTGCAGCACTTGGAATCGCCATTGCTTCAAGGATGGAGGATATGCACGGGTTCCAGCTGATCATGAACTTCGTGGTCTTCCCGATCTTCGGCCTCTCCGGCGCCCTCTTCCCGATTGAAAGCCTGCCCGGATGGGTGATACCGCTGACACTCATAAACCCGCTCACCCACGGCGTGGAGGGGATCCGGTATGGGCTCCTCGGCACCTCGGCAATCCACCCGCTTGTATGCCTGGCGGCGCTTTGCCTGAGCACGGTGGTTATGATTGGTGTGGGAGCGTTTCTCTTCAGGAAGGCGTCGGTGTGAGAGGGGGAAGAATAGGGCAGAAACTGAAAGGGAGATATACCCAATCCTGAGGTATCTTCCTGAAAATGTCAGAATAACCCCCGATATTTCTTCCATTGCAGGATTGTCTGTCGGCATTCATCCTGCGGTGGATTCCGCTTCTGTAAACGCATCTTCTGCAATGAACTGATAGCCCTTTCAGGGGTAATCACTCTCGAATTCACCATATAATCCAGAAGCCAGCAGGTGCCACACCATTCAACCCCCTGAGCAACCGCTACATGGATGAGCGCTCTGTCTCCTGTCAGGAGTGGTCTCTTCACCTGTTTTGCAAGAACCAGTACAGAAAGATCAGCAATGGAGGGTTGCGGATACCTGTCAATCAGACCCATTAATTCCTGAACTGAATCCGCACTCAGAGACTGGACAGAGAGACCCAGATCGACAAGCGCAGCAAACGGGGGATGCAAAAGCTCTTTCTGAACGAAATCAGAGACGACAAATCTGCAGGGGAGATGAAAGAGATCCGGAATCAGATCAGCTTCACGCAGATCGATGATGGCGTTTGTATCAATGACATACAAGGGACGTGCTTTCACGCGATGCGTCTCCATTCAGGCTGTAAAAGTCACCGATATTCTGGTTTAAGAGTTCTGCTGCCTTTGAGATTGAGATCATACCTTCCGCAAGCGATCGATAGACAAGTGATTCGAGAGATACTGGATCATCACCCGCTTTTTCATCACCGGGTTCTTTTCGATTCAATCCAAGTACTGAAAACTCTTTCCTCATCCTGGTATGGGTATCTGCTGAAAGAATACCAAGATCAGATGCCCGGTATATCCAGGCACTCATTGAGAGTCCATACTTCTCTTTCAGGAGAGTAAGTTCATGAATCGAGATGTGCCTGCGGCTGCTTCCAAGTTCAAAGAAGGCTCGTGTGGAAGGAACCAGGAAAGCACCTGCAAACCGATGCATTACCTTCTCATGATCCATACCGTCCTTTGCTATCAGGAGGCAGTGTCCCAGTTCATGAGCAAGGGTAAATCTCTGCCGTGCATAGGTGAGTCCGGCTCGCATCAGAATGACCAGATCATCACCAAAACTGGTGCAGAGGGCATCGAATTTTGTAATTCCGCCGATTATACCAATCTTCAAGCCCTTATCTTCAAGCAATGAGGTAAGATTATCAATTGGATGATCCCCAAGATCCCAGGCTTTTCGTAGATCATCTGCTGCCATTTCAACCTCATCATAGGATGACACTTCTCTTGGGAATCCATCGGGCATCTCAAATCTCCGGCAGATTCCACTCAGCTCCTCAATGGTGAGATAGCGCTCCAACCAGTCTTTCGTCTCTGCTTCAATTCGTATTCTCTCTTTTCCGGTGATCTTTTTTGT
>NZ_JARVGN010000443.1 GCF_029762515.1 Methanocalculus sp.
TCATAGGCACTCTTGACACTTTCCCCCTCTTCTTTCCACGCACTGTTATCAAAGACAAAGGTGTTATCCGCTTCATTCACCAGTGTCGCCAGGCTGCGTGCAGCATTGTAGGAGTAGAGACGCCCTTCTTCCGGTGCCGGGATCATCGCAAGAGCATAGACTGGTTCACGGTAGATGCGTTTTAGGTGCCGGCAGAGAACGGGCGTCCCACCTGAACCGGTTCCGCCACCAAGCCCGGCAACAACGATAAACGCATCGATATCATGAGTTCCCCGGGTATCAATTGCATTGATGATCGTATCAATCTCATCAGCGGTGATCTTTGCACCGGTGACATTATCTGTCCCCACACCATGCCCTTTGACCACCGTCTGACCAATGAGAAGACGATCCTTCATATCGATGTTCTGCAGGCCAAGAAGATCTGTCCGTGCAGAATTTACAGCTATTCCACGAAAACTGCTATTCTGAAGTTTTTTGTCATGCGCGAGGAACATATCGACGATCTTTCCCCCGGCCTGTCCAAATCCAATAAAAAATACCCGCATTGTATTGACACCTGTCACGTAAATGAATATAATCGTAGTATCCGCAATATATAAGAGAATTTCGAAAATAATCCAGAATATCCGTATTGGATCTATAATCAGAACGTATATTCGAAGATGTCGGGCATATGATTACCACCCATTCGGTGGATTCGGTGCAGTCGGGTTTCACCGGTTCCTCATCGAAAGAACTGGGGAAAAGGAAACCTTTTAAAAGATGGACAAGAGGGCAATAGCAAAAAGCGCACAGATTTGTCATATTTTTAACAGGAATAATTCCGTCCATTTCAAACCTGCTCAATAGAAAAGAGATTATTGGACCCAATTATTAAAATTAAGCTCAATTTATCCATATTATCTTTCAAAGCATTAATAAATAGAGAGTGTTCAGGTAGAGTGGAGCAGTTTCATTCGCTTCGGTGTGGTAATATGATCGATCAATTTTTTGAAGGAAATAAAGTTTTTATCAGAGAAGATTTCGAAAAAGACAGGAAACGATATGATAATCTTGCACAATCCCAAAGCCCGAAAACCCTCTGGATTGGATGTGCCGACTCACGTATCGATCCCGAGCGAATCACTCATGCAAAAGCGGGCGAGCTCTTTGTCCATCGAAACATAGCAAATATTGTTCCTCTTCAGGACTGGAACTTTGCTAGCGTCCTTGAATATGCTGTTGCACACCTCAAGGTCGAGAATATTGTCATCTGCGGCCATTCTGAATGCGGAGGTATCAAGGCCCTCGATAAAGAGATGCAGGATTCATATATCCCCCTCTGGATCAATAATGCTCGTGAGGCACAGATCAGGGTCGATGCAAAAATCTCCCCCCCAAAGAACGCAGAGGAAGAAAAGAGGCGGCTGACAGAGATCGAAAAAGAGAATGTTCGTCTCCAGATAGAGCATCTCAGAACATACCCGATCGTAAAAAAGGCAGAAGAAGAAAATAAGGTGGGGATACACGGTCTCTATTTCTATCTTGAGACCGGAGTACTTGAAGAGCTCAGATAGAGGAGTTCTTCAACTCTTTTTCAATCTCCGCTCTGATTAAAGGGAGGGATATCCGGCCGATCGGGGTTACTCGGCCATTTATCAGGATAATTGGAAGAGGGGGCTGGTATTCCTCAATGATTGTTCGAATTCTTTGTGGCACCCCATCATCGATGCAGGTGAGTTGAAGTGAGACAGTACCGCCATACTCCTTCTTCAGCGCCTTTTTGAGCGCCGAT
>NZ_JARVGN010000444.1 GCF_029762515.1 Methanocalculus sp.
GCACCCCCGGAGAACCATCCCCACTCTGTGCCTGTTGCAGCGGGTGCAAGTGTAGTTCCCAGGAGCTGCCCATGCGTTTTCTCCTGACTGAGAAGGGGCGGCGCCTGATTCGCTCCTAAACCGGGAGCAAAAGGTTCCAGGAATAGAGCCAGAGCAGGAAGAAGACTGCCACAGCTCCGATGAACACCCCATCAATCTCTCTCTTCTGCCTGTTCCGGATAATATGGAGGATCAGGCATGCCGTCAGCACCAGAGTGGCAGCCGGTATGCAGCGTATCGCACTCAACCCTGGCGGGAGACCAAAGAGTATGCCGACTATCCTGATAGTGCCAAAGAAGAGGAGCATGAAGAGGATTGCCGTTCCTGAAACAAGGGCGATCAGGATGTATCCCTGCTTCTGAAATGGATCGGTCGTTTCAAATGCCCGTTTTCCACCGATGACTGCCCCGGAGAGGAAGACTCCTGCAAAGAAGAGGAGGAGGAGATAGTTAAGGTGTGGATCCCAAGGCCAGCCTGCCCGCTTCCAGCTAATCGAAGGGATGCTGTCCATAAACATCCAGTTTTCACCTTCTGTTTCTGCGAAGACAAGCTTTTCATAGGTATTCACCCCTACAAAATAGCCCGGCTCCACCTCCTGAAATACAGAATCTCCGATCCTTATCCTGTCACCATCCGAATGAACCTGTATCGACAGCTGCTCCCGTCCGATTATGAGCAGTATCCTTTCAAATCCGGCTACAGGAGCACGTGAAGAGATGTATGTTCCTGCATAGGCCCTTGTTGATTCCTCCCGGTATGGAAATGGCTCTTCTTCCTCTGCACGGAGGTATGTGTCGAGGAAGGTATGCAGAAGCAGAAACCGCTCAGCCGATCCTCCTGCTCCTGTATAGCAGATAAAGATCCCGAGATTCTCTTCAGGGACGAGGGCAAGAAGGGCGGAGGTTCCGGGAACATCCCCGGCATGCCAGAGAACCCGTCTCTCTCCATGGGAGCGTTCAAAAAAGCCTCCACGGGTGATCCCTGAAAGCCGTTCGTCATGGGAGAAGATCCGGGGATGGGCGTCTTCTCCTGCTTCCAGTGCATGGATCATATAGAGCCCCATATCATGCGCAGTCGTATGCATGCCACCGGCCGGGGGATACCGTGAGTAAATAGGGATGCCTTCGGTGAGGACTGTACCGGGGGATCTGGCTTCGAGATGATCCGGGAGGGGTTCCCGTACCGTTGTTGATACCATCCCGATTGGGGTGAGGATCTCCCGCTCGATATATTCCTGGTAGGAGGTGCCGCTCACCTCCCCGATCACCGCTCCGGCGAGGAGAGCGCCGATATTCGAGTATGAGGCGATCCTGCCCGGTTCACGAACCCGTTCCGGCTGTGATTGTGCATAGGTTTCAAATGCGGGGACTATCTCGAGAGGATTCTGTGTGAAGATACCAATTGCCACTTCATCCAGGCCGGATGTGTGGGTCATCAGGTGATTGAGCGTTATTGGTTCGGCATAGGTCTCCGGGATCACTGGTTCCGGCAGGTACAGATTGAGATCCGAATCGAAATCGAGCAATCCCTGATTTGCCAGCCGGAGTGCCGCCTCCCAGGTGAAGAGTTTTGTGACTGAACCGATCGGAAGGAGTGTATCCTCAGGATCGAGCGGATAGCTCCCGTCAGCATCTGCGAATCCGTATCCGAGGAGAGCGACTATCTCTTCATCAGCGACAACTGCAATAACCGCACCGGGTATATCCGGATCCCGGAGATCTTCTGCCAGATGTGC
>NZ_JARVGN010000445.1 GCF_029762515.1 Methanocalculus sp.
CCACTTCATCGACAATTGAACTGATCTGCGTGAGCAGGAGGGGATCAAGCCCCTTTTCAGCGCTTAAATAGACTGCCCTGATATCGAGGAGCCGGATCTTGTTTGAGATAAAATGAATGAATTTTGAGATATTAGGTGAGGAGAGGTAGATAAGGAGGGTGCTGATCGAATCAAAGATAAGTGCTGTATCTCCGTTTCTCTTCTTCAGGGCTTCTGAGATGGCAATACCGAGCTCAGTGAGATTTCCAGGATTTGAGGTGAACGTGGTATTTAGCTGTTCTTCTGGGACCTTTCCAAGCGAATATTTCGTAATCGCATCAATAAAATGGATACGATCCATTGGGATCCCGTTCTTTGTGTAGAGTTTTGTCAGGAGTGATGAGGGGATATTTGTGGTGACGATGATGCAGGCATATTCTTTGCTGGTCAGGCTTGTGACAATATCCAGATTGGTCTGTTTCATCCGGGCCGGATCAGATATATAGAGGTATATTCCCGATTCCTCTGCTTCCATTCCACCCATCCGCTACTCCTCGTCCATCAGGAATTTCCGATATGATTGTGGGATCTCATCAAGGTTGAGCACAATCGACTGCTGAAGTTCCCTGATATTTTCAATCACCTTCTCGGCGTGGCGGACCTGGATCCGAATGCTTGTATTGAGTTCTTCATCATCGATCTCACCTGCCATATGAAGATCGGTGATCTCTTCAAGCGAATGGGCAATGATTTCGATTGGGTTCTTCAAACGGAGGGCTGCTTCTGTTATGTATGCAAGGAGTGCCCGTTCAGCCTTCCTGATCTCGGTCAGATCATGCATGATAACGGCGATCCCTGTGGTGATTCCGCGTTCGTCAAGGATTGGAGAGAGTGAGAGTGAGAGTTCGATCTCTTCCCCATCTTTCCTGATACGGCGGGTTTCGATCTGTTCGACCCGCTCTCCTCTCTGTATTTTTGCCAGGGTCTCCAGATGCTGTTTTCTCAGCTCATCTGGAATGATACGCTGAATACTCTCCCCTATCATCTCCTCAGCAGTATATCCGAGTGTCTCCTCAGCACCCTTATTCCATGAGATGACATGCCCATCCGGTGTTTCGCCGATGATCGGGTCAGGTGTTGTCTCGATGATCGCTCCAAGAACCGCCCTCAGCTCGTGAATCTTTTTGATCGAGTCGATATTTGTGAGAATGTGTACAGCGCCTATGAGCTCCCCATCATCGCCTATGACCGGATCGACTGCAACCTGATACCAGTGAGGTCCAAGATTCACCGTGTAGCTCTCACGCTTCTTTGTCTTCTTTGCCTGGATGAAGGGGCATCCCCGGATATTTGCTGGTGTATGGTGGACGATCTGATAGCACCGTGATCCGACTATCTCTTCAAGCGGTTTATTGAGAAGTGTTGCAGATGCCGGGTTGGCATGAAGGATGGTGCTGTCCGGTGAAAGGTAGAAGATCGGATCTTCTATCGCATTGAAGGTGCGTTTCAGAATCTCATATTCTGATATTCCTGATATGTTCGTATCGGTCAATCGGATCCCTCTGGTATGACTATGCATCGGATTTACACATGATAAACCCTTTGGATTGTCTGTCAATTGGGGATTGTGGTGACAGCAGTCACCCGCATTGGCACCGTCCTCGTAATCCGTAGAGGCACACCTCCGGAAGGTGTGATCACAAGGGTAAACCGATTCCCCGGATGGAGAGGTTTTGGGAGTGTTATGAGGAGGTCGAATGTCTCGCCTGCATGGAGGATATCGTCATCATTTGCT
>NZ_JARVGN010000446.1 GCF_029762515.1 Methanocalculus sp.
TCATAGATACTCTGACCCATATGAAAGAGAAGTGGTATCTGAAGATGATAAATTCAGCGCACTATGAAGAAAGCACTTATATTCCATCCAGATGACTCTTATAAGATGAACCTGCCGATCCCGCCGATGGCCGTCAGAACAAAGATTCTCCTGGCATTCCTCACCATTTCAGTTATATCTCTCCTTATCGCCGGAGGAATTGCATCCTCGGCAATCACCACCCTCGGCGGAACCGCGATCGAGCAGAGCGAGAAACTTGGCAGCCAGGCAGTTGAGGAGAGCACTGCGGCACTCATCGAGGATGCCGAAGAATACCTCCTCAGGATGGCAGTCGATCAGGCAGAGTATACATCCCTCTACTTTGAGGATGCTGAGAAGGCGATCCGGGCCATTGCTATCTATGCAGATGAAATTCAGCCGGATGTCATCTCTATTGACACAACCAGAACAAAAGAGGTGATCGCACCCGGCGCCCACCCTGATATTCAAGAGCGGAGGGAGCTTGCGGCCCTTGAGAGGATTATGATCCCGGTCCAGACCGCACATACGGACATCACCTGGATCTATATCGGAACCGGATCCGGGATCTTCAGATTGTACCCGTACGCAGATGATCTGCCGCCGGAATTTGATCCCAGGAGCCGGGAATGGTACCAAAACGCACTCAACCAGGATGGGATTGTCTGGTCACGACCCTATGTCGATGCAGGAAAAACCGGTCTCACCGTCACCTGCTCATACCGGATACCTGATCAGACAAAAGAATGGGTTATCGGTGCGGATGTTACCATCGAGACGATCAACCAGATGATCCTCGACACATCATTCGGGGGAGACGGGTATGGCATGCTGATTGGATCCGATGGTCATGTCATCACCCGCCCCGGACTCACCGCCGAGGATCAGCTCTGGGATGAGTCTTTTACCACCGAAAACCTTCTTGAAGCGCCTAACCGTGAGATCAAATATGTTGCTCAGAAGATGGTCAGGGGTGAGACCGGAATCAGCAGGATCTCTCTCGACAGAAATGATGTCTTCGTCGCATATGCCCCCGTGAAAACGACAGGCTGGAGCATTGCCATCGTGATGCCGGTCGAAACGGTCATCGAACCCGCGACGTTAACCGGCGGGAAACTCAGCCGGCAGACGGCAGAAACTGCCGATCAGATCGACCAGCAGATAACCCGGTCAATGCATCTCTTTATCATCACCATGGTCATCCTCATCGCGGCAGCAGTTGCCGGATCCGCACTCTTCTCGCAGGCGATCACCCGACCGCTGAAGCGGCTTGGAGAAGGAGCGGATGCCATCGGAAGAGGGGATCTGGCATACCGTGTCGAGACCGGAACACAGGATGAGTTTGGGGAACTTGCGGGTAACTTCAACAAGATGGCAGAAGATCTCAGCGCGATGATGGCCAATCTCGAGAAGACGACAGCCGAGCGGGAGCGGCTCTCACGTGAACTGGAGATCGCCCGCAGTATCCAGGAGAGCTTCCTCCCGGACAGAGCCCCGATCATCAAAGGTTTCGACCTTGCGGCAAAGAGCATCCCCGCCCTCTTTGTCGGGGGTGACTTCTATGATTTCATACCGATCGGGGACGGGCGTTTTGGCCTTGTTATTGCAGATGTCTCAGGAAAAGGTGTTTCAGCCGCCCTCTTCATGGCACTCTCACGGACACTTGTAAGGGCGAGCACGGCAGACGAGCCATCACCAGCCGTGGCAATCACCCAGGCAAACAGGCTGATCTGCGAGGATTCAAAGAC
>NZ_JARVGN010000447.1 GCF_029762515.1 Methanocalculus sp.
GTTCAAGTTTACACCGCTTCAGGACTCGTTTGCCAATACCCTCTTTGACGGGAACTGGGGAATGCTCAGGGCGCTTGAAGATGGTGACATTAAACGTGCAGCAGCAATCATTGCATGGACGCTCACTGCCGTGAAAGGATTTGCCATCAAACTGACTAATCCCGGCGGAACAGAAGCCTGGGGCTTTGGGAAGAATGTCTCCTGTATCAATGAGACGATTCCAACCTTTGATCTCACCCCTGCTGAGATCATCAAAGGGACAATCAAGGCAAATGAAATACTCCATCTCCCCCATTCGGTTCACCTCCACTGCAACAACCTCGGAACACCAGGGAATTTCACCTGCACTATCGGGACCTTCGGGCATGTTCCCGATGTAAATGATAAACGCCAGTCACTCTATGCAACCCACGTTCAGTTCCATTCCTATGGCGGCAGTGGGTGGGGAGATTTCTGCTCAAAGAGCGAACCGGTCGCAAATATGGTGAACTTCCGGCCGCAGATTGTCATTGATATGGGACAGGTGATGTTTGGCAGGACAACAACGATGACAGCTGACGGACCGATGGAGTTCAACCTCTACCGGCTCCACCACGATAAATGGAGCAACCATGATGTCGAGCTTGAAACAGGATCCGGTATCATCCCTGTCAATTACCGGAGGAAGAATCTTGTCAACAGCATCATGTGGGCGATCGGACTTGAACTTGCCCTTCTTGTGAAAAATCCCTGGCAATGCCTCCTGACAACAGATAATCCAAACGGTGCTCCATTTGTCAAGTATCCTGAGATTATTGCCCTCCTGATGAGCAAGCGTTACCGTGACGCTGAATTTGCAACAATCCATCAGGATACAGAAAAGCGTGTTCCTCTTCCGGCGATTGAACGGGAGTTAGACTGGTATGATATTGCAGTGATGACCAGAGCCGGGCAGGCACGGGCGCTTGGAATCACCGATCTCGGCAAAGGCCATCTATCGCCAGGGGCAGAGGCGGATATTGCCATCTATCCAATCAGGATCAATGAGATTGACCCCTCTGCTGAATATGAGAGGATTGTAAAAGGCTTTTCACAGACCGAATATACCATTAAACGAGGACGCGTCGTTTCCCGACGTGGAGATGCAATCATCGATGGTGAGAATACCACCTTCTGGGTGAAGCCGAAGGTTCCTGCTGCCTATGATATGCAGCATGACACCGCATTTCAGGAACTCTTTGAGCGATACTACAGTATCAGGATGAGTAATTATCCAGTCCAGGAAGAATATCTCCACAGAAATCACTGCATTGAAACGGAGACAGATTTATGAATGTGACCATCACCTTCAGAAACCGCAGGAACCCTTTCATCCCAATCGAAGCCGAGATGATCACCCCGGATGCATTCTTCAATAATAAGGAGATTTGTGTTGGTGAAGGAAACAGGACTGTACATCTCGGTGAGCTTGCAGATGTTGGTATTGAGGGGACAGCATCGTCAGTTGATGAGATCGAGATTCTGATACGCGGAGATACATCACTCGTCAAACGTGTCGGTGAATATATGACTGGTGGGACAATCACCGTCGAAGGCGATATCGGGATGCATTGCGGGAATTTTATGTCCGGGGGCAGAATCGAGATACTTGGCTCGGCAGATGGCTGGCTTGGACGCGAGATGAAGGGGGGCGAGATCATCTGCCATGAGGATGCAGGAGATTATTGTGCAAGTGGATACCGTGGCGGACGCCGTGGTATGCGTGGGGGATCGGTTGAGGT
>NZ_JARVGN010000448.1 GCF_029762515.1 Methanocalculus sp.
GCTCCCCATCTCTCTTCGATACGATTGTGACTCTGCTCTCTTCCGGTCTCCTGATCGAGGCGAGAAGACGGTATGTATCCTCAGGAAGAGAGAAGCTTCGCCTGGAATCATGGAAGGATGTGGAAAAGACAAAACCATCCAGAAGCGCATCGTCAGTAACAAGCCGTATTGTCGAGAATGGATCGGCAAAGATACGATAGAGATGGAGATTAAAGAGATCCGCAGTTGGATGATCGGCTATGAAGAGAAGGATCTCTTCAGATCTGCGCTCAGCAAACGAGAGCGTGCATGATACTGTGGAAGCTTGCGCAGGAGAGAAGATATTCTTCTTCCCAAGATATTCACGACAGGATTCAAGAACCCTCTTTACCAGAGAATTAATCTCTACCTCTTGTGTGTGTGTTATGAGAAAACCAAGCGTATCCCCGCATCGAAAAACAAAGGAATCAATCAGAATTCCACCCTCCTCTTTCTTCAGCAGGCGGGCAGAGAGCTCAAGAATACCGGGATGTAGGCGGTGTCCTGCCGGAAATCCGCCGGGGCGGGAGGTGATCAGGGTGCATTTCAACAGCAAAGAGTCCGTCATACCTACGAACTCCCTTATTCGGGCAGCGCTTCCAGCCGCTCGATTATCCCTCTGCTCCCGACATAAATCGGCGTCTTCTGATGGACATCTTCAGGAAGAATATCAAGTAGATCACAAGATCCATTACTGATCCTGCCCCCTGCCTGCTCTGCGAGGAAACCAATCGGCTGGGCTTCGAAGACCAGCCGGAGTTTGCCTTCTGGCTTTCCACGCGCGGCAGGGTATGCATAGAGGCCGCCATATTTGAGGATCTGGTGGAAGTCTGCCACAAATGAACCAGAATAACGGCTCTTTGCACCTTCATCCTCAAGCGAGGCAATAAATCCCGAGTGTTTTTTTGTCCATTCCGGCCGCTTGCCACCACTCCCATAGATAGTACCCTCCGGCATTGTGATGGAATCCTCCATCAGCAGATACCGCCCGTCATCTGCCAGGGAGAAGAGAGCGACCCCTGATCCTATTGAGAGTGTGAGGGTCGTCATCGGGCCATAAAGAAGATAGAGGGCGGCTCTCATCTCATTTCCCTTTCTCAGGACTGAACATCCCTCATAGATTCCGACAATTGTACCAACTGCAAGATTCACAGCAATCAGCGATGATCCATCAAGCGGATCCATCACAACAGAATACCGGCCCCGGGAATTCCGGCACGCGAAGACCTTCTCCTGCTCTTCAGATGCGATCAGAGAGACAAGACCTGATTCGGCAAGTATTCCGGAGATATGTGTATCTGACCAGGTATCCATCTCGGCCTGCACTTCACCGGATGTGTTGAGTGAGGCGGCATACCGCTGATTCGAGATAAATGCGCTCCGGATTGGACCTGCCTGTTCTGCAATCAGGCATATAAGATCGGCAAGATCGGACTCGCAATTCTTCTCCCTGAGATACTCCTGTACTGTAATCATATCCTTATCACTCCAAATGTCCCGTCCCTGTACCGGGCAAATATATCATTCCGTCGTCTGCTGACATCTTAATTATGCCTCAGTCTTACCGGTGAACTCTGTTCTGTTCAGCATATCATGTACTCTCGTGAGAGCTTCAATGGCATCTGATCGTTTCTGATCGATTGCCGATTTTGAAATATACTCAATAAGGCGAGCGCGTTCTTCAATCCCAAGTACAGAGACGATACGCTCATAGGTACGTTCGGGATAGAAGAGATCTCTT
>NZ_JARVGN010000449.1 GCF_029762515.1 Methanocalculus sp.
GGATCTTTCCAAGTTCGGTTGCCGCTTTCACCCGGTATGGGATGCTGACATGGGTGAGCTGCTCGACCAGAATATCGATACTCTTCCCATCCCGAAGCACCCTCCTCTGGAGAACCTCCATCTCATCATCTTCCCTGATATCCAGATGCCATCCCCTTCCTATCAACTTCTACTTGCCCTGATCTGAGGTAAAAGTATCTGCTCACCCTTTCTTCCCGCTCCAATAATTTCACTTGAATTGCACCCTCTTTCCGGGTTGCACGTTATGGCCATCAGGCAAGGATCTGATAACTGATGCTACCTGCAGCCGAGAGACAGATTGTATGGATTGAGCCCTAATCTCTCTCTGACATCTTTACAATCCTTGCATATTCTCTTTCACTCAGCCTGAATCCTGATGCCACTAAAAAATCAAGTTCTGTTTGAAAGTGAATCAGCCCATCTTCAGCAGCCATAAGGAGAATGCCTATTGTTCCGGTAATTGGAATCCCAAGTTCAGAAGCTGCATTTCTTCCATCCCTGTCATCAATGAGTAGAAGAGCCCCGAGTTCCTGTGCACAAATGATTGCCTCAGACTCTCCACGATCCAGGTTTAGTGACAGTGCATCAACTGCCTGTCTATTATGAACAGTTCTGAGATGAATCCATCGAGAATCTGCAACCTCCGCTGAACCATACAAAGTTCCCCCTCGAATGACGACTTCATTATATACTTCCTCTGGAATCACGATCTCTTCAAAGAAGTCTTTCAGAAGAGAGAGTTTCCTGATCTTCGAAAGTGCGATAAGCGGCGTGGAATTTGAGACAACAACCATGGATTACCGCTCCAGATGCTTTCGGAGGGTTTTTACATCTGACTCTGCATCCTCGGCTGAATAATCAACAGGTATGTTATTCTCATCCAGGAGCATGATCATCTCCCATTTGCTCTTCATTCCTGCAAACTCTGCCGCTTTACCGAGTGATAATCTTCCATCCCTATAGAAAGCAACTGCCAGCGTACGACGTAGGAATCTGTCGAGTTCATCTTCACGGACTTTGATTACGGAAAGAAATGTTTTTGGTATGGTAAAGGTTGCATCCATAGGATCATCACGTTGTGTATATTTTACCTGAGGTAATAAATTTTCTTCCTGTTTGATTGTAGTGTCCGATTATCACCCATATAGGATTATCTTTCCGTTTATCTTACCCGCAATCCCACAGAGGCACACATGAGGCTTATTGAGAAACTCTGGAGATGTACTAACACTCTACCCCATCCGGCATCCTGATTATCACTGACAACAGATCTCTTCCCATTAATGATCACTCCGGACGAGCTCCTTGCCAGTACCCGTGCCTACCTTGAAAGACGTGAAGCCCTCTTCTCAAAGAATGCGACACGGAGCAGTGATGCCATCCGGAGATACGATCGGAAGAAGGAAGATATCCGCTCACCGTACTCCCGTGACGCGGATCGGATCCTCCATTCGCGGGCATACGCCCGTTATATCGACAAAACACAGGTCTTCTCGCTCCTTGAAAACGATCATATCACCCACCGGGTTCTCCATGTCCAGCTCGTCTCAAAGATCTCCCGGACAGTCGGACGATCCCTCCATTTAAACGAGGATCTTCTTGAGGCGATCGCACTTGGCCATGACATCGGGCATATCCCGTTTGGCCACTTCGGGGAGAAATGCCTCTCTTCAATCTGTGAGGGGGAAGGGCTTGGATCATTTAAACATAATATTCAGGGCGTCCGTTT
>NZ_JARVGN010000044.1 GCF_029762515.1 Methanocalculus sp.
GCCCCTGTAGTCGAAGAGGACAGCAGTGACAACATTATTTGCACCACTCTGCTGCTGGCTGTTCTCAATGAAATACCGGTCCATTGGATGATCAACGGGATCGCCAAAGGTAAGCCCGCTCACAATCACGCCGAGCATCCCGATCATCAGGATGGTAATGATGATGGAAACTTTCTTCTTCATGCCTCATCACCCTCTGTTTTTGTGGTGCCGCGTATTGCTATCATGAAGGCTGCAGTCGTGAGTCCGGCTCCGATGGCAGCTTCTGCAATGGCAACATCGGGTGCCTGAAGGAGATAGAATTCAATTGCCAGAAGGAAACTGAAGAGCCCGAATGCGACTGCCGCTGATATGAGGTCCTTGAATTTAAAGACCAGAATTGCTGATACAATCATCCCGGTTAGGATGAATGCGTGAAGGATTATTTCAATCACGGGACTTCACCTCCGCGAGGCGATCGACAACTGAGGGGTCTGGCAGCTGCCCGCTTCTATGTGCGGCCCGTGCAATGGCATGCGAGCCGGTTGCATTTGTGAATGCAAGGGCAATAACGGCGATTGCAGTATGGATTGCAAGGGTGAGGTACTGGCTGTCGTTTGTCCCGGACAACATCCATCCGGCATAGATGATAACCCCGAGTGCCAGGAATATTGTTCCGAATGTCGTCATCTTCGTCTCTGCATGGAGACGGGTATAGACATCCGGGAACCTGAGGATACCGATAACTCCGAGGGTATTGAAGAGGATGCCGATTCCAAGGCATATCATTGCTGCTGTCTGAATCATAATTCTCCTCCTATATATTTCGAAATGGCGATGGTTCCGAGGAATGAGAGGAGGGCATACACGATCGCCACATCCACAAAGATTGTCTGCCCGAGATAGACGGCAAGGAGAATCATCCCCCCGACAACCAGTGTGTTGATTGTATCGAGTGCTACAACCCGATCCGGTGCTGTCGGCCCGATTGCAAGCCTCAGTGCGGCAAAGAGTATCAAAAGTCCGAGAACTGCAATTGCGATGAAGAAGATATCGTTCATTCCGCAATCCTCCTGATCCAGCCAGGTATATTAAAGAATGAGAAGAGTTCACGCGCCTCAACCACCTTCTTATCACGGAGTTCATCCGGGACATTGATCAGATGCACATACAACTGCTTTGTTGCATCATCAATCTCAACCGAGAGCGTCCCAGGAGTAAGGGTGATCGAGTTTGCAAGAAGCAGCATGCCGAGATCTGTCTTCATCCCGGTATTCACCCTGACAATCCCCGGCTTCACATTTCCTGTTATCACCCGAATGGCGACATCGATATTTGCCCGTGCCATCTCGATGAAGAGCGGAATAATTGCATAGACGGGCAGAAGAATGAGGCGTATGGGGTTTGCCATACGGACACTTCCTGTCCTGCAGAATATCCGGTATGAGGCGATACCAACAATGATTGCAAGAATACAACCGATGATGAGTTCACTTTCGGACCAGAGAATGATCGTTCCTGATCCGGCTGTCAAAAAGAGATATGCCACAAAAGCGGCTATTGCGGTTGCCAGCAATCGGATCACTGGTGGACAACCCCCCTTGTGCAACGGCAATGCGTCGTCTTATCCCGCAAAGAATGATACAAACGCGGTAGATGTAACTCCAGCCATTTGTTTGTCATGATCAATAATGATCGTTTCCTAAATTATGGTTTTCCATATGTGCAGAATGAACTGATGCTTCGCTATTTAACCAATGCTCAATAATAGAATAGGGATGAAGTCACCGTATCTTGGTGCCGTTCCCCTTCACTGGTGTGACGAATGCCATGTACCGGTTCTTGGAAAACGGTGCGCCTGTGGGGGGAAAACGCGTTTTGTCGGAGTTACACCCCCGGGAGATCTCCGTCCGGCATTTCCCTCCGATATCGAACTGATAAACCATCTGTTTGAGGAGTCATTTGGCTCCCCGCTCATTCCAAAAGATCATCTCGCACTTTTAAACAAGGTTCCGGACGATGACAGGATGGAGGAGATCATTGTCGGCGGGGCAATCGTCGGTGCGATACGGTACCTCCCGGGAGAAGGGAGATGGGAGGTGCTCCCGCGCCCGGATGCCACCCGCCTGATGGCTCCGAAGCTCCAATATGTGATCGTAGATGATGCTGCCGCTGTATTCATCAAAGATGGTTCAAGTGTTCTTGCACCCGGAGTTGTTGAGATTGAATCCCATGTAGAGAAGGGAGATGAGGTCTTTGTCCTCACAAAAGATGGTACCTGCATTGGTGTCGGGCGGGCAAAGATGGGTGCAGAAGAGGGACAGGGTATTTCCCGCGGCCAGGTCGTCCGCCTCAGAAAGAATGCTCCACAGGTATGCTGCCCCGGTCCCGGAACATGGGATGATACGGTGGATGCCAACAGGGAATACCTTGCATCAATGGAGGCAGACTCCATCAGCTTCATTCGCGATCTGGCAGAAGAGGAAGATCTCCCGGTCACAGTATCATATTCAGGTGGAAAGGACAGCCTTGTAACCCTCCTTCTTGCACTGAAGGCAATCGGGTCTGTTCCCTTGCTTTTTGCAGATACGGGTCTTGAGTTCCCGGAAACACTTGAGAATATCTCAGCTGTCTCAGATCGCTATTCCGTCCCTGTATTAAGGGGAGATGGTGAAACTGGTTTCTGGGAAGGTTTTTCAAGGCATGGCCCTCCGGCAGTCAACTTCAGGTGGTGTTGTAAGGCATGCAAGCTGAATCCTGTCAGGAGATTGATCGAACTTGAATTTGGAGAATGCATCTCTCTCATCGGGCAGAGGAAATACGAGTCTGCCAGACGGATGAAGAGCCGGCGTGTCTGGCGAAACCCAAATGTTCCCAACCAGCTCTCTGCAGCCCCGATCCAGCACTGGAATGCATTGCATGTCTGGCTCTATCTCTTCCAGGAGAAGGCGCCATATAATACACTCTATGAAGCGGGCCTCGATCGAATCGGGTGTTATATGTGCCCATCAAGCGATATTGCCCCTCTCAGGATGATAGAAGGACGTTATCCGGAGCTCTGGGATGAGTGGAGATCTGCTGTTACAGAATACGCCGAAGCCAACGGCCGCCCCCCGAACTGGTTTGAGAGCGGTGCGTGGAGGATAAAAAAGGGAGAAAACGATGACGAAGATAGCCATTATTGATTATGGTCTTGGGAATCTCAGATCGGTCTTTCGTGGGATCGAGAAGGCAGGGGCACGGCCGATTATCACTCATGATCCAGATGAGATCCGATCTGCCGATGGCATTATACTGCCTGGTGTTGGTGCATTCTCTGAGGGTATGGGGCGGCTCTCACCTCTCAGGCAATGCCTCCTCTCAGTTGCCAGAGATGTTCCGCTCCTTGGGATCTGTCTTGGAATGCAGATGCTGATGGATGAAAGTGAAGAACATGGGAACCACAAGGGACTCTCGCTGATCCCCGGACATGTCCGTAAATTTGAGCC
The DNA here is from genome assembly GCF_029762515.1 of Methanocalculus sp. Lineage (GTDB taxonomy): Archaea > Halobacteriota > Methanomicrobia > Methanomicrobiales > Methanocorpusculaceae > Methanocalculus. Next base: position 3,468 of record NZ_JARVGN010000044.1, read on the forward strand.
GCAACCTGGAATGAAGGTTCCACATATGGGGTGGAATACCATTCATCATGCAATGCCGGATGATCCGCTCCTCTCTGGAATAGAGGAGGGCAATTATGTCTATTTTGTCCACTCCTATTATGTTGACTGCCCGATCGAGTACCGGCTCTGTGAAACCATCTATGGTGTCTCGTATTCCTCGGCAGTCAAGAAGGATCACATATACGGTGTACAGTTCCATCCGGAAAAGAGCGGGGAGACAGGCCTTCTGCTTCTGAAAAATTTTATTGGAATTTGTTAATACCGCTCATCGCGGAACCAGTGCATCGCTTCGTACACGATTAAGGCCAATAAGACCAGGCAACCCCCAAGGAAGAAGGCCATGACAAATTCATGTACCATCGGGGGAAGGGGGGCGCCTGCTCCTCCCACTGCCCGTGCTGCCATGGGCATTGCATCAGGGATCTGTATGGCTTCAGGTGGTGGAGCAGTATATACCATCATATCTTCTGAAGAAACCATTTTTCCCTGAAGGAATGGAAGGTACATGGTAAGGAGAGCGGTTCCCGCGATGAAGACGCCGAGTGTGGCGGCATATTTCTTCATCATGCCGATTGCACTCTGTCGGCCTGGAGAAACGATCAGGATCTGGTTCTTCAGGCTGTAGATCTTGATCTCACGGCCTTTTGCACTCCAGCGGGTATCTGCCACCTCAATAACACCTGCATCTAGCAGGTTACCGAGATGGTATTTTGCGGTGGTGAGAGGAATATGTAGCTCTTCTGCTAATGCAGTTGTGCTCTTTGGCGTATCTGAGAGGCTTCGCAGGAGATCGCCTGCGGTCGGGCTAGACATCGCTTTTGCGATCTTCTGTGCCTGTTCTTCACCAGGCTCAAGGAAGACTATCTCTTCAGCCATTGATCATCGTCTGTATGATTTCACGGGCTTTCTCAAGTGCACCGGGGATGGCATCCGCATCTTTCCCGGCCCCCTGCGCAAGTCCGGGTTTTCCTCCGCCCTTTCCACCAAGAACAGTACATATCTCCCGGACGATTACACCAGCATCAACTGAATCATTTCCGGATCCGGCAACAACACGGATGCCATCGCTTGTAGATATGAAAAGGGCCACTCCCTTCTGTTCAGAGATGCCTGATGCCATATTGACCAGTTCTTTCTGGGTTCGATCGATCTGACGGATGATAACATTCACCCCGCCAATCTCCTCGCCGCTCATGTTCTGTAGTGACAGATCTGCTAGTCTCTGTTCCAGATCCCCGATCGTTTTCCCCCGCTCTTTCCATTCAGAGAAGAATCGCTCCACTGACTGGGGGAGATGCTCCACCTGAACCGAGAGGGTGGCAGCAGCCTCGTTGACAATATCCTGCAGGTGCTGCATGGCATAGATCGCAGCAAATCCTGCTGAGAACTCAATTCGTTCGACACCGTCCTGAATATGTTCGATCCTGAGTATCTTGATGATCCCCACTTCGCCACTGTTCCTGCAATGGGTTCCTCCACATGCCTGGACTTCTGTTCCCATCTGGACAACACGGATATCCTTTCCTTTGGGGACACCACCCTGGTAGAGTGCGAACCCGAATTTCTCTTCGGCACGGTTTCTGTCTTCAATTTTTATAAAGACAGGTATGTTCTCCATAATGATCTGGTTTGCAGCGATCTCAATCCGCTTTGCCTCTTCCGGTCTAATATGTGAGAAATGGCGAATATCAAGCCTGGAACTATCAATCCCGTTCTGAGATCCGGCCTGGTGAATATGAGGGCCGAGAATTTGTTTACAGGCACGGAGAAGAACATGGGTGCCGGTATGGTGACGCATCAGCGACCAGCGCCGTTCCTCGTCAACAATTCCTTTTACCCGTTCTCCCCGCTTCAGGACTCCGCCTTTGATCTTATGCAGGATTCTATCGTCTTTGATTATTGCTTCATCCACCCGGACAACATTCTCTGAAGTGACAAGCGTCCCGGTATCTGAGGGCTGGCCCCCGCCATCCGGGTAGAAGAGGCTCTGGTCAAGTACGACATATCCATCGAAATAATCAAGGACAATTGCATCGAATTCAAATTCATAGGGTCGTTCGTAATAGATTTTTTTGGTTTGTGGGAGTCCCGTGATCCTCTCATCAAATTTCTTTGTACCGGCTTCTTCCTCTGATGATTCAGCCTCAGAGTGCATATCTGCGATAATTGAATCGAGGTCGTCGGGGAGATCAAAGTCCGCCCCCTCATTCGTTAATATCTCCCGCATCAGGGCAGTCGGAATACCATGTGATTCATAGAGAGTGACCATCTCAGGGAGCGGAACCGGTTCGTTCTTTTTCATATAGGTCTTTGCAATCCGCTGGACGACCCTGCTTCCCCGGGCAATGGTCGTATCGTATTTCTCTGTTTCACGATCGATGATCTGGCGCACTATGTCCTGTGTCTGCTCAAACTGATCAGATCCGATCGTATTCATCTGGGCAAGTACCAGATCTGAGAGCGTCTCATCCAGATTCAGCTCGCCCATCATCCTGAGACTTCTCCTGAGAACAAGCCGTGCCAGGTATCCTTCACGTGCATTTGACGGGACAATACAATCCCCAAGCATATATGCAAGGCATCGGGTATGATCGCAGAGTGCGTAAATCCCCTCGATTGGCGTAATCATCTCCTCAAGTTTATCGATGCTGATACCGATGGCGTCTGCAACCTTCTTGCGGAGATGAACCAGTTTTTCTCCCCTGATATCGATAAGCCCGGCGAATTTAGCGTTTAAGCCAAGGATATTGGTAAACTCGCTATTATCCAGAAGATGCTCGAGTCCGGCTGATCCCATCAGGCGGGATACCATCTCCGGGAATACCGCATCATAGATGGTTGGTGATCCTTTTGATGCCCAGACGAATCGCTCAAGACCATACCCGGTATCTACAATCCGAAGATCCATTGGATAGTAATCTTTTCCATCGATCATTGTCGGAGAGCGATCGGTCTTCGTCCTTCCAAGGTTCATGAAGACGAGGGTTGCAACCTCCAGTCCTCCGATGAGCACCTCAACGCTTGGGCCCGCATTGCCTCCCCCATACCATGGATGCTCTTTGAATGTGAGGTTCTGAAGATCCCCGCCAATCGATCTGATGAAATTCGAACAGAGTTCAAGTGTATCTTCTTTCCAGTAGATCTCTTCATCTGCGGAGTTGAAGGCATGATGTGCCATCATCTCAAAGCAGGTGAGATGCCTGCCTGATCGTCCGACTGCATCCAGATCATTTAAGCGGATACATGGCTGGGATATTGTGAGCGGGTTTGCAGGGGGAGGAACAACCCCACCGGTTACAAATGGCTGAAAATCTGCAATTGATGCAATTGTCAGGTAGATGTCGTCACGCCATCTGGCCGCGACCGGGTAGCGGTCGATTCGTGTATGGTTATTCGTCTCGAAAAATGAGAGGAATGCCTCACGCATCTGATCGAGAGAATGCGGTTTAAAGATCGGCTCTCCGATGAACTGATATGGCTCACAGGGTGCATCTCCACACAACTCACGGTCCGGGTCCTGTGTCCAGAAGGCTGCCCCACAGGATCTGCAGGTTTTCCTCAGAAATCCATTGGATCGAAAATAATCCAGCTCGTATTCTTCCTCAAGCATGAACAACCACGTGCTTGGTATAGGTTCTGTTCGTCACCATAAATGGTTTCTCTTTGGAATCAGCCTGTATCGTCTCCATTTGGAGGGTCGGTATACCAGAGATCGAATTCCTCGTAGAGGTGGCAGATATTAGCGATCTGAACCGCGATGCTGTGCCAGCAGACGCCACCCCGAAAGCGGAAATCATCACAGGTACAGAATCCATCTTCGACAATATATTCGTCAGATCGTCCAACGACGACCCAGAAGTCCCGGTACTTCTTAACATTCCCGTGCTCGGCTGCAAGGATTGCTTTTTCACCGCGTTCATGGTATGCATGGATGAGAGAACGCTTTGCCTCAGGTGACAGCTCCCGACTCTGTTTCAGCAGTACCCAGGGATTGATCATATAAGCAGGCAGCTTTCAGGGGGATCATCAATATATGTCCACCCCATCCTCCCCGAGAGAGCCTTCATTCCGGGCGATTCAAGGGCATAGTGTGTAGCTTCAATGCAGGGAAGTGGTATCTGGCGCCCGATGCTATGTTTCATCTCAGAGGAGATGAAAATCTCCGCGCCGCATCGTACTGCCTCATCCATGAGATCCGGTGAAAAACCTGATCCGCCTACAACAGCAACCCGATTATGGGTGGTGATTGCTCCATGAACCCGGACGCCACACCCAAGAAGCCGAATCAATTCATTGATCCCAAGGTGGCAGTCACCCACAATACCAAGGCTCATTCGTCTCCTGTTTGTTAATCCGATCTGATCGGCAAGCGCATCGTTAACTCCATTCTCTGCATGATCGAAATTCGTATGCATCACAAAGAGATTCATATCATTCTCAAGGAGTATTTTCAATATGCGCGCTGTTGTCCCCATGATCCGGGTAACGGGAGTAAAGAGGGGGGTGTGATGCACAACAAGCATATCTGCACCGAGATTTGCTGCTGACTGCACAACCTTCAGGGTTGGATCAAGTGCTGCAGCAACCACACCGATATCCTCTGTTCCCTCGACAACAAGTCCGATTCTGTTAGAATCGAACTCTTCTGCAAGCGATGCAGGGGCTATCTTCTCCATCTGATTGAGAAATGCGGATAGCTTCATGGATTTATGATTGAATCGGAGAAGGCATAGGTCTTGCGATGCGAAATATTACTCCTGGTTATTATTCGGAACCTTTTTTAATGCATGGAGAAGATATTGTGTATGACAAAATCCATCGAAGAGATTAATCTCAAAATTCGCGATGGAAGTGCTGTCGTTGTCACTGCTGAGGAGATGCCTGATATCGTCTCCGAACTGGGCGAGGAAGGAGCCTTGCGCGAAGTTGATGTTGTGACAACAGGCACCTTCGGCGCGATGTGTTCTTCAGGAGCTTTTCTGAACTTCGGCCATGCTGATCCACCTATCCGGATGGAACGGATCTGGATCAATGATGTCGAGGCATATGCAGGGATAGCCGCAGTGGATGCTTATATTGGAGCAACGCAGGAATCCACCACAGCAGGGTCAAAATATGGCGGGGCTCATGTTATCGAGGATCTCGTATCCGGCAGGCAGATTGAGGTTCGTGCAATCTCAAAAGGAACAGATTGCTATCCCAGGCGGACGATCACAACAGAACTCCTGCTTGAGGATCTGAACCAGGCGGTGATGGTCAATCCAAGAAATGCATACCAGTCTTATAATGCGGTAATAAACCGATCTGACCGGACACTCAATACCTACATGGGGATGCTCCTCTCAAACCAGGGAAATGTTTCTTATTCCGGTGCCGGTCTCCTCTCCCCGCTTGCAAACGATCCTCATTTCAACCTGATTGGATCCGGAGTTCCGTTGTTCATCGGTGGCGGAGAAGGTGTCATTATCGGAGAAGGAACACAGAGTTCTCCATCAAATGGTTTTGGTACCCTGATGGTAAGTGGAGATCTGAACTCAATGACTCCT
>NZ_JARVGN010000450.1 GCF_029762515.1 Methanocalculus sp.
TCTCCGGAGATGGCACCGACACCGGCAAATGTTCCTTCATCAGTCTTCAGCGAGCGGGAGAGATAGACGAGCCCTCCGCACTCCCCGAAGATCGGAAGGCCATTATCCGCGGCTTTCCTGATCTCCTCCCTGCACGGGCTCGCCTCAAGGGCTGCCGCATGGAGTTCGGGATACCCGCCGCCGAGGTAGAGTGCGTCTGCCTCCGGGAGCGGGTCAGCGATGGGAGAGAAGAAGGTGAGTTCCGCTCCCGCTCTCCTCAGCTTCATGAAGTTCTCTGTGTAATAGAAGCAGAATGCCGCATCCATCGCAACGCCGATCCGAACCCGCGTTCCTTCTTCGCTCTCATCATCAATCCTGTGCCGGAGCGGGGGGGCAGCGGATGCAGCCTGAATGATCCCCTCAATATCGCAGCACTCCTCCACGATCGTCCTGCTGGCACGCATGCCCTCTCCTTCACCTGCCATGGTGAGGCCGAGGTGGCGGCTCTCCACCTGGAGCTCATCCCGGCGCGGAATCCAGCCGAGTGACTGCAGCTTCCCATCAGATCCGATCATCTCCCGGTGGCGATCTGACCCCCCGCGGTTGTAGATGACGCCCGCAAAGGAAACAGCCGGATCATAGGTCGTGTACCCGAGGATCATCGCATGGACACTCCTGCTCATCCCTTTCACATCGCAGGCGAGGATCACCGGGCATGAGAGGATCCGGGCGACATCGGCGGTGCTCGATTCTCCGGTTCCTTCGACACCGTCGTGGAGCCCCATCACCCCTTCAATGACGGCGATATCCGCACCCTCTGAAGCCGAGATGAAGGTTCGCAGCACCTCGTCCTTTCCCATCATGAAGGGGTCGAGATTCCGTGAACTCCTCCCGCAGATCTCGGTATGGTGGGTCGGGTCGATGAAGTCGGGCCCGACCTTGAAGGGCTGGACAACAAGTCCGCGTGCGGCAAGCGCCCCCATCAGGCCGGTGGCAATCGTCGTCTTCCCGCACCCGCTATGGGTGCCTGCGATGATAATCCGGGGAATCAGTTTCATATTTTCAGGCAATGAATGGTTCACTCCTTGTTCAGGGCGTATGATGCCGGGATAAAAAATAGCTCTGTTCTGCGAGCCGAATCAATATGCTTTTATAACAAGTAAATCTTATTTAGATAAAACAAATTTGGTGTAATAATGCATATCATGGAAGGTTTTTTACCAAGCCCCTGGTGGCAGATCTGGTTCATCCTCTCTGCCCCCTTTGTGATCATGGGGTTCTATGCTCTCAGGAGAATGGTGCGTGAGAACAGGGAGGCGCTCCCGCTCCTTGCGGTTGCCGGGGCATTCGTCTTTGTCCTCTCATCGCTGAAGCTCCCCTCGGTCACCGGGAGCTGTTCGCATCCGACCGGTACCGGCCTTGGATCGGTTCTCTTCGGTCCCTTCATCGCATCGGTGCTGGCATTGATCGTCCTTGTCTACCAGGCGCTCTTCCTTGCCCATGGCGGAATCTCAACGCTCGGCGCAAACCTCTTCTCAATGGGAATTGCCGGGCCGGTTGTGGCATATGCGATCTTTATCGCCGGAAAGAAGGCGGGCATCAACGAGATCGTCACCATCTTCTTTGCAGCGGCTTTTGCAAATATCGTCACCTATGTCGTCACCTCGCTCCAGCTTGCACTGGCATTCCCCGCTGAAGCCGGGGGTATCATGGCATCCTTCATGGCATTTGGCGCAATATTTGCGATCACGCAGATTCCACTTGCG
>NZ_JARVGN010000451.1 GCF_029762515.1 Methanocalculus sp.
CTGATAGAATCTGAAAAGGTATTTGCCTTGCTGAGTGGGGGAGAATCACTCGATAATATTCGTGAAAAAGCAATCAATGGAACGCTGTTCTCTCAAAAGGCGCAGCTCAGCCGGAAGCGATTCTGGAATATGCTCAGCGTCCGGTATTTTCAATCACCCGACTGGATCATCGATGATCTGATTGTGGCATATCGCAGTGGCCCTCATAGCACGGAATTTACCTCTCTCCTTTACGTGCACTATGCTCTTTGTGATCACCTGACGTTTGATTTCATTACGCAAGTACTCTGGAACAAGTGGAATTCTCACCAGTATGATGTATCACCTGATGATATCCTCAAAATGCTCGATGACACGGTTGAATACGAACCTCAAATTACCACCTGGACCAATGCAACACGAAAGCGCCTTTCAACCATTATTCTCTCTTCATTACGGGATTTTGGCGTTGTTTCAGGGAAGCAGAAGAAAAAGCTCATCAAACCGGTTTTGCCACTCTTTTCTGTTGAACATATCCTGCACATTCTCACAGCAGAAGGAGTGCGGGGAAACGCCGTGCTGAAGGATCCGATCTGGCGGCTCTTTTTTTGTGCTGAGGATGAGGTCGCCCATTATCTCCAGCAACTCGGGCTCAAGCGCAGAATCGGATTTGAACGGGTTGGTGAGACCGTAGTACTTCAGACGCCTGCAGAGTGGGAGGAACAAGTATGAAAAAAGACGACTGGAAATGGAAAATCGGGGAAGCAGTATCGAGAATTAGGACACGCTATGAATTTATCGGGAGAAAGTCGGGAGTCCCCTTCCTGGCGATCGTGTACCCGCTTGCTGCCGAGAAGGCGGTTTTTAGGGAATGGCACACCCAGACGAACGCACTAAAGCCCGAAATCGAGGTGAGGAGTATCGATGTCCTCGGTATCACGCAAAATGTCCTCAAAGAGTTTGGCGTGGAGAATATTGTCGATTCCTTAAACAATCCGGAATGGGGGCAGAATGCAAAAGAAGATCTGACGCGGCTCTGGATCGGTGCGATAGCCGAAGAAGTGCGCACCCAGATGGATCTGAAGGGGGACGGCAGATCCGTACTGAGCCTCGAACGCCTTTCTGCGCTCTACCCGGTCTCCGGGCCCTGGGATGTGATGCAGAGCCTGTGGAACGATGCCCAATCCGCCCTCAATTGTCCGGTGGTCATTTTCATTCCGGGCCAGTTAACCGGCCCCCGGCATTACCGTTTCCTTGAGAAAACCGACGAATTCATGTACAGAGGAGATCTCCTATGAAAATTGCACATATTTTCGAGACCCGCGTGGAGGAAAAGATCGAGCCGGTCATTAAAGTGGCTGAACGCAATAATGAGCACAAGCTTGCCTCCGAAATTGGAAGTTACGTCGTCACTCCCATGATCGAGCGATATCTCGATGATTTTCTTGAACATTATACCGATACGTTCCTGACCAACACGACGGAGATCGGCATGTGGATCTCTGGATATTTTGGATCCGGTAAATCCCACTTCGCCAAGATCCTTGCACTGCTCACTGAAAACAGGACAATCGAGAATGTTTCGGCATGCGATCGGTTCGTGTCGCGTCTCCCCCCTGATTCCAGCCGGAGCGCTTCCATCCAGAGGAGTCTTACACGCATGGACCAGTGCGAGACGCAGGTGCTCGCTTTCAACCTCAATACCCTCGCCGCCAGCAAGACCCGCGAACTCCCCGAACTCCTCCTCTCCCAATACTAT
>NZ_JARVGN010000452.1 GCF_029762515.1 Methanocalculus sp.
GCTGCAGACCTCCTCAATCTCTTTCACCTCGCCACCGATTGCCTCCTGGAGCACATCGTCGATCACTTCAAAATTCCGTGAGAGGTTTGCACCTTTCAGGGAGCCGGGGAGATCAACGAAGATATCAAACTTCGATATAAAGATCGCCGGACGTTTCCCGACACGTGCTACTTCCACGAGTTTTCGTACATTCCTGACACCCACCCGGCTCAGGTTGATCCGGATATCGGGGATAGTGGACTGAATATCAGACAGTTCCATGCGAAAAGACCTCTATCATTATATCTTCTTCACAGAAGATCGAGCTATAAAAGTACAGTCAGGTATGAGCCTGAGTATAATATATTTATGTAGGCTCGCACCGCATTACGTAATGGTAAAGCTATGGTCCAGAAGTACTATGACGCAGACGCCGATCTCTCTCATTTAAAAGGAAAGACGATCGCCGTGATCGGCTACGGCTCGCAGGGCCGCGGCCAGGCTTTGAATCTTCGTGACAGCGGACTCGATGTTATCATCGGCCTCCGCCCCGGCAAGAGCTGGGATGAGGCGAAGAAAGACGGGTTTACAGTCCTTACCGTTGCCGAGGCAGTAAAGAAAGCCGATCTGGTCCAGATTCTCCTCCCTGACGAGAGCCAGGCGGCTGTCTTCAGGTCAGAGATTGCAGGGAACCTCAAAAAGGGTGCATCGCTGGTCTTCTCACATGGATTCAACATTCATTTCGGCCAGATCGTCCCGCCGGAGACGGTGAATGTCTTCATGGTCGCTCCAAAAGGACCCGGATTCATGGTCAGGAGAACCTACACCGAAGGCATGGGCGTTCCCGCACTCATCGCCGTATACCAGGATGTCTCGGGCAATGCCCGCGCACTTGCGCTCGCCTATGCAAAAGGCATCGGTGCCACCCGTGCCATGGTCCTCGAAACAACATTCCGCGAAGAGACCGAGACCGATCTCTTTGGGGAACAGGCAGTTCTCTGCGGTGGTATCACCTCGCTGATCAGGGCAGGGTATGAGACCCTCGTTGATGCCGGGTACAGCCCGGAGATGGCATACCTTGAGGTTCTCCACGAGACGAAACTGATCATCGACCTCATCTACGAAGGTGGATTCACCAAGATGCGCAGATACATCAGCAACACCGCCCAGTATGGGGATATCACCCGCGGACCCCGTGTCATCGGACCTGAGAGCAGGATGGAGATGGAGGAGATCCTCTCCGAGATCCAGAACGGAACCTTTGCAAAAGAGTGGATCCTTGAGAATATGGTGGGCAGACCCGTCTTCAATGCATTGACCCGTGCCGATGAAGAGCATGAGATCGAGCATATCGGGGCAGAACTGAGAAAGGATATGCCCCAGTTCAAGAATCTTTAATCTTCTTTTTCCATATTTTTTATAGTACCAGATCCCATAACGCAGAGTATGAAGATCCTCTGCATCTACCATAGCGAGACCGGCAACACCCATTCTGTGATGGAAACACTCTCAAAAGCCACAGGAGCCGAACTGATCAGGGTCCGTGATCTTGCCGGATACGGAAAGACAACAATGTACCTGCTTGGCGCTCCCCGCGCCCGAAAGGGAGGCATTGCCGCAATCGATCCGGATGCAATCGATCTATCCGGTTATGACCTCGCTATACTCGGATCTCCGGTCTGGGCATCCCGCCCGTCACCTGCTGCAAACGCAATGATACAGGCAATGAAGAACTGTTCGGGGAAGAAGGCGG
>NZ_JARVGN010000453.1 GCF_029762515.1 Methanocalculus sp.
TATCCGTCTCTCCGGAAGAGGTTTGATCGGTGCGGTTGCAGCGATCCCGTTTATGACCCGATTTGAGGAGGCTTTGGAATTATGCGATGGGTCGAACTGAAGGCTGAACTCCTCGCCATCGGTTCATGCAGGCTCACCGGAGTGGATGCATCCGGCTATATCGAATCTTCCGTAGCAGGGCCCGGAGCCGGGGGTGGGGGCTCGATCTTCTTCTCAAAGGGTGGGAAAAGGGTCCGGCTCTCCGTATCCCCGGATTCTCCTGTTGAAATCAGGCATGACGGCGATGGGCAGGTTCACCTTGGGTTTGGCAACATAGAAACAACCGGTATCCTTGAGCAGCCCGCACTTCACTGCCCGCGTCAGGCATATATCACCGTTTCCGGCCAGTGCATCTTCTCCTGCAGGTACTGCCCGGTGCCGCTCAAGGAGGGGCGTGTGAAAACTCCTGAAGAGATTGCGAAGATGATCGAATCTGCCAGGGATCGGATCGATGCAATATCACTTACAAGCGGGGTTGTCGGTTCCATTGAAGACGAAGAGCAGCGGGTAATCGAGGTGCTGAAGCGGATCGGTAGACAGGATATACCAATCGGGGTTTCGATCTACCCCACCCCCAATACTCCCGATCTCCTCTATTCAGAAGGAGTCAGCGAGGTGAAGTTCAATCTTGAAGCGGCAACCCCCGGACTCTTTGCGGAGATGTGCCCCGGACTCTCATGGGATGGAATTATTGAATCACTTGACAGCTCCGTTGCCCTCTTTGGACGTGAAAGGGTCTACTCGAATGTGATCCTCGGTCTTGGCGAGACCGATGAAGAGATGGAAAGCTGCATCCGGCTGCTTGCGGAACGTGGCGTCATCCCGGTCATCCGGCCGCTCACCCCCGCAGCTGCAGTTGCGTCATACAGGAGGCCATCAGCTGAACGCCTGCTCAGAATTGCTGATGTCCACTATGATGCCCTGAAGAAAGCAGGTCTGGATACAACAAAAGCCCGCACGATGTGTACATATTGTACAGGCTGTGATATTGTTCCCGGGAGGGATTTTGAATGAAAGGATATGAAGCAGTAGCAGAAGCCCTGAGAGATTGTGTTGATAGTATTTACACAGTACCGGGGTATCCGGTAACTGAGATTGGGGATCTCGTTTCAGCCGTGGTGGTCACAAACGAGAAGACCGCCCTTGAATACGCACTTGGAGACTCTCTCTCCGGACGGCGTTCGTGTGTGATTGTGAAACATGTCGGGATGAATGCCCTCTGCGATCCTCTTATCAATGCGACGACACAGGGCCTCGTCTCAGGTGTTGTCATCATTGCCGGTGACGATCCCGAAGCCCTCTTCTCGCAAAACTCCCAGGACTCCCGGTATTTCGGGGAACTTGCCCAATGCCCGGTGATCGAGCCTGACAGAGAGACATTATCCGCAGCCGTAGCTGCTGCTTTTGAAGCTTCAGAACGCTTCTCACGGGTGGCTATCCTCCGCATTACCCCAACCCTCCTGAATGATGAGATCAAGCCGGTGGAAGCAGTCCAGATGATACGACATGGCAGGCTTGCCGATCCTGATCTCACGATCGCAGGCCGGATTGCCAGGGCTGATAAGGGAACTGCCGGACTTTTTGCATGGGCAGGGCGCTCCCCCCTCAACAGGATCAAAGGAGGTGCCCAGGAGATCGGCGTTGGCGCAGTCGGGGGAGAGTCTCATATTGCAATCCAC
>NZ_JARVGN010000454.1 GCF_029762515.1 Methanocalculus sp.
CCGCCTCCCCCCGATAGAAGTCGATTCTGGCCGCAATCGCAAGCTTTGCAGCAAGCACCCGTGCAACCCTCCCCCGGATCTCACGGGGTGCGTTATGCACCCGGCGGTGCTGGAAGATGATCCCGTGTTTTGGGGAGGGCGAGTTCCCCCGGATATGGGAGAAGAGTGCGGCCTCAGCCCCGATCACCTGGACAGAACTGCCGGGCATCCGGGCAAGCTTCTCAAGCCCCCCGGCACGGGCCATGATACGTGCCGCAACAAGGCCGCCGACAAGCTCGCTTGTGTTTGGGATCACCAGTGCCGCGAGCCGTGAGACATCAGCGGCAAGTGATGTCCGGGCGGCAATCAGCCCTTCAAGCTCATCAGCCATTCCTCGCAGGGGACGGGATCTGCTCCGCCTGATCTTCGGAAGAACCCGCCTCACCGAACCCTGCCTCCCTTTCTGTGAGAATGCCGGGTTCGTCACCTGGTACCATTCAACCAGCCGCTCGGAGAGGAGATTGATCACCTCATCCAACTGGTCGAGCATCCTGACCATCTGGAGGAGTTCTGCATCCTTCCCCGATGCCGCCGCCTCGATCACCCCCTGTGCCTGGAGAATGGTGACCTCCCGGAGCTGCCGGATATATGCAGCACGATCAGGGAAGATGCCGCTTCCTTCGATCAGAGCGGGCGTAAGAGGGTGGTATACCTGCATATTGGTCTTTAATGACTCCACCCTCGCCAGCAGCTCAGCCGGTGACCCGCGGGAAGGAACAAAAACCCCCCCATCATCTACGCTCCCGCACCAGTACTCCGTCATTGCAGAAGAGATGATACCTCAGCACCTATATATCCGGCGACCGAATCTTTGGGTATGATCATCGAGGCGGCACTCTTTGTAGTCGGCATCATACTCCTTGTGAAGGGTGCGGACCTCTTTGTCGGCGGGGGGAGCGGGCTCGCCTCACGGTTTGGGATCACCCCGTCACTCATCGGGTTCACTGTTGTTGCATTCGGAACCTCGCTGCCTGAGTTCGTCGTCAGCATGAATGCAGGCCTGACCGGCAACCCCGAAATCGCAACCGGAAACATCATCGGGAGCAATATAGCCAATATCGCGCTTGTACTGGCGATCTGCGGGTTGCTCAATCCCCATGCACTCAACAGGCATGATCCTGCCAACAGCGGGGTGAAGAGACAGGCTCTGATGATGCTTGCGGCAACCGCCCTCTTTGTTGTCGTTGCATGGTCCGGGACCCTCTCCGTACCAGCAGGAGCCATATTCCTGATCGCATTTATCCTAATCCTGAGATCACTCTGGAGAAAAGGTAGGATCGAGGGGGAAATGCCCATTTTGGCAAAAGGCAGCCTCGATTATATCCTGACTGCAGGAGGGATTATCGCAGTCATCATCGGCGCACAACTTGTTGTCACCTCCGCTGTCGGAATTGCAACCGCCCTTGGGATCTCTGCTTTTGTGATCGGGATGACCATCGTCGCCATCGGCACCTCGCTACCTGAGCTTGCCACCTCAGCCGCGGCAATTCTGAAAGGCGAATCCGGTATCTCGGTTGGCAACCTGCTTGGGAGCAACATCTTCAACCTCCTCTTCGTGATGGGGATCATCGCCCTGATTGTCCCTATCCAGGTAGCAGAAAGAGGAGATCTCCTGATAATGGCAGTCTTCTCGGCAGCCGCAATCCCCCTCATCTATGCAGGCGAACGGGTAAAACGCC
>NZ_JARVGN010000455.1 GCF_029762515.1 Methanocalculus sp.
GCCCTGAATACCTCGGACTCGGCCTGCCGGTGCTCGGCATCTGCCTCGGACACCAGCTGATCGCCCGCTCGCTCGGGGGCGAAACCGGTCCTGGAGAGAGCGGAGGATATGGCGGCCTCCAGGTAACGATCCACAACCATCGCAGTATTCTCAAAGGATATCCGGACATCATTCGTGTCTGGGCATCCCATGCCGATGAGGTGAAGCAGGCGCCTGACGGCTTTGAGATCCTGGCAAGCTCACCCATATGCAAAGTCGAGGCGATGGGATGCACTGAAAAGCGGATCTATGGCCTGCAATGGCACCCGGAAGTGAGCCACACCGAGAACGGACACCTGATCTACGAGAATTTCAGCAGGATATGCACAGAATAGAAGCTATCAGCCGCGAGATCATGACGAACGGCTTTCGCTGCCGGCAGTGCGGAGCATGCTGCCGGGGTGATGAGCAAACGAGCAGGGTGATCGTCTCGCCTCCCGAGATTGACCGGATTATAAAAGCTACCGGACTGGAAAGGAACGGGATTGTTGTACCATATCCCGAATTCATCGAATCAGATAAAGGGGGAAGGTTCACCTTTGAGTGGTGCCTGAGGAATGAGGGCGGAAAGTGCATCTTTCTGGCTGAAGATGGACAGTGCTCCATCTATTCTGTACGCCCCTGGATCTGCCGGACATACCCGTTTGCACTTGACGGCGATACGATAACAATCTCCGAATGTCCCGGGATCGGGGAGGAGATTACTCCGGAAGAGGCAGACGCACTTGCCACATGCCTGGTGAAGAGGCAGGAGGCAGAAGAGGAGGAGGAGAACGCCGTTCTGAAGATCTTCTCCTCCCATACAATCCCCATGGGAAAGACTGTTGTCTTTGACAGCAGAGGAATGTGGAGTATTCATGGGTGAGCTGAGGATTGTTGGAACTGCGCATGTTTCACAGAAGAGTATCGATGAGGTAACTGCAGCCATCGCTGAGTTTGAACCCGATATCATCGCAGTGGAGCTGGATGCCCCACGCTATGCAGCATTAAAACAGCAGGAAACTGAGATTCAGGAACCAAAAGTCTCAGAGATCCTCTCATCGGGGAATATGACCCAGATGCTCATCCAGTGGGTGCTCGCCTATGTCCAGAGAAAGATCGGGATGAATGTCGGCATCGAACCGGGTGCCGAGATGAAAGAGGCGATCCGCCTGGCTGAGGAGCAGGAAGTCAGGGTTGCCCTCATCGATCGGGATATCAGGATCACCCTCTCCCGGTTCTGGAGCGGGATGACCCTCCGCGAGAAGTTCAGGATGATCTATGCACTCGCGATCTCTGTCACGGGGGTTTCAGGGGAAGAGCTGGATATCGATGCACTGACTGATCAGGATATTGTCACCCTTGCCCTTGAAGAGTTCCGGAGATTCTCTCCAAACGGAGCAAAAGCGTTAATTGATGAGCGGGATGCATATCTCGCCCAGAGCCTCATTCCACTCCTAAGGGGTGAGGAGCGGGTTCTGGCAGTAATCGGCGCAGGGCATCTCGCGGGAGTTACCAGATACCTGAGCAATCCGGAAACCCTTCCCTCGCGACAGTCACTCACAGCAGAGATTCACCGCCGCCCCTGGGGAAAGATCATCGGCATTGGTGTGCTCGTCCTCTTCCTCTCCCTCATCACTGCAATCCTCTTCTCAGGCGTCGGGTACGAGGTGCTGATCACTGCATTTGCCTGGTGG
>NZ_JARVGN010000456.1 GCF_029762515.1 Methanocalculus sp.
TGTCTATTATTTATATTTTAGTGCAATGTAGTCCTAGTTTATCGAAATCCTCTTTAGTATTTAGCACATACTGCAAGATCAATGATCCAAGTAAAGACCCCATGGTTCCTTCACAGTATCCTCACCTCATCTTTTCCCTTTCACCTGCCTCTAATGACATTTGTTTCCACAAAAGTCACCAGATCCAAAGCGAATCTACGCGGCTCTTCCCAGTGAGGGGCATGCCCCGTATCCGAATACTCCACGTAATGTGCGTTCTGAATTGCCGCTATCTGAGCTTCCTGGTCATTACGTGTTGTAATGACGTCTCGGTCTCCCCAGATGATCATTGTCGGCAGTTTAATGGTATGGAGCTTTTCTGAAAAATCATCCTGAAGTGCACCGTCCACCAGCGCCTGCCAGACACGAGCCGGAACCTTCAGGCTTTCCTGAACGATCGTTTCAAAGAATGATTCCTGAACAGGCCTTGCAATAGTGCTTTCCTGAAACTCTCGTACAAATTCCGGGTCTTTCGGGTCGTTCAGCTGTGAGGTAAACGAAGCCGATATTTCTTTCAGGACAGGACTCTTTGCCAGGTTGTAAAAGGACCCTGCCACAACCATCCCCAGGGTCCTTTCAGGATAGTCTATCACAAATCGCTGTGCTACCGCACTTCCCAATGAATGGCCGAGGATCACAGCTTTTGAAATGTCAAGCGCATCCAAAAAAGCTTTCACATCATTAGCCAGATCCTTTACCTGATAATCTTTTTCCGGACGTTGCGAATCACCATGACCTCTTTGTGACAATGAGAAAGCGCGGATGGTGCCGGGCAAATGCGGCAACACCAACTCAAAGGAGTGCCAGGAATCACTGAGACCATGGAGCAGCAATACAGGAACACCAGATGGGTCACCCTTTTCAACGTACTGAATGATTATGCCGGTGTTAAGCTCAATAGATTTTACTTCATGTATCATATCAAATGCCTCCTTACTTATTTGGTAAATCGACTGTTCTTTCCACGCCTGCCTCGTTCCTTGCAAACGAGTCAAAGATACTGTCTTTATCCACACCGTTTTTCAGCAGTATTGAAACTATTCTCCCTTTGTACTCATCGATCTGCGTCTTGGCCATAGTAGCTCATTTCATCTCACATCTCTATTGGCGACAATTCTTATTAAGTTTCTTGCAGGGTATCCTGAAATTTGTTTTATCAACTGAAAAAAGCATCATGTCTAAGAACAAAACAACTATCCCGCAGCATGCGGCACTTTACAGCAGCAAAACATTCTTCGAGAGAGACGCTGGTATCAATTTCAAGCCATTTCCATGTATGTCCCATATAAGGAAGATCGAAGAGCCTGTTTCCGACATATTCCAGACGATCAAACTTTATTTCTAAAAACGCGGATGCCATATCTTCACGGTAAAGGTTATTAAGATCCGGGCCAATCGGTGTGGAGTGGTGACTAAGGGATATGGACAAAAACAGGCTATTGATTTATTTTACTGTATTCTTGATAATGGGGTTGTCCAATGCAGTTATACCTGTACTGCCGGAAATAGCAGCTTCGGGAGAAAGGAGTGCAGGTGTTCTTGCCTCAAGCCTGCTGTTCTCGGGATACTTCATAGGAGCATTGGTGATGATGCTACCCTTTGGCTTGCTTTCGGACAGGTACGACGGTCTCCGGCTGGTTGTGTTCTCGATCCTGATGACGCTGGTTTCCGG
>NZ_JARVGN010000457.1 GCF_029762515.1 Methanocalculus sp.
TTGCTGATATCGCTCTTCTGGGTGCCTATACTCCTAAGAATCCCGATCTCCTTGATCCGCTCGTTTACAGAGATGAGCATCACGTTTAAGATACTGACTGCGGCAACCACAAGCGATATTCCGCCAATTGCCATGACAAAGAGTGATATCTGACCGATTGCATCCTGGATGGATGAGATCATCGCCCTGAAATCCATAATATTGACGATATCCTCACGCCGGTTCAGCCTGGCATCGATCTGATCCTTGATACGGTCGATCTCATCGAGATCTTCAACGGTGATGACAACCTGATCGTATTTACCTTTCCCCCCATACTCTGACTCATACCACCGATCAGATGCAATGATGGCATTATCGGTCTGGATGCCGCCAGAGAACCCGGTATCTTCAAGGATTCCGACAACACGCACCCGTTGTTCACGGCTTCCGATGCCGATTGTGATAAAATTGCCTTCCTTGATATCGTACTGTCGGGCCAGACTCTGGCCGATCATCACACCTTCTGTTCCCGAGACATATCTTCCTGATACCAGGGTTGTTGTCGACGGGAGTTCTCCCGGATCAACACCGTACACCGAAGCATACCTCCGGTTATCTCCGACTTTGATCTGGTCATAGGTATTGTAGAAGGCGATTGTCGGGTGCCTCCCCGCGATCAACTTGATCTGCCTGATGTCCCGCTCATCAATACCCGCTTTTTGATCTCCGACTGATGGTCCTGCCGGGGTGATGATGATTGAGTTGCCCATATTCATCAGCTCATCAGATACTGACTGTTCAAGTGCACCACCGAGAAGGCCCATCGAGGTGATCGCCACAACACCGATGATGATCCCAAGTGCTGCAAGAATTGATCTGAAGAGATGGAGCCTGACATTTCTCTTTGCCAGTTCAAATGTCATTCCGAGGTGAATCACTGGATCACCCCGTCCCGGATGGTGATGATCCGATCTGCAAAAGATGCAATCTCATCCGAATGAGTGACCATCACGATTGTCTTCCCCTGCCCGTTCAGATTGGTGAGAATATCCATAATCTGTTGCCCGGTCTTTGAGTCGAGGTTGCCTGTCGGTTCATCGCAGAGGAGAATCCGTGGATCATTGGCCAGAGCCCTCGCAATCGCAACACGCTGCTGCTGGCCTCCTGAGAGCTGATTTGGGGTGTGGTGGATGTGTCCTCCGTCAAGGCCGACGAGTTTTAAGAGTTCTGCTGGTTTCCCGGTTGTATCCCGTGCACCAGTCTTCAGGATAAGCGGATATTCGACATTCTCAAATGCCGTCAGGAGGGGGATCAAATTAAATTTCTGGAAGATGAAGCCGATTGCATCCCTGCGGAGCTCAGTCAGCTCATAATCTGAGAGTTCACGGGTATTCTTTCCTTCAATAAAGAGGTCACCGCTTGTCGGCTGGTCGAGGCACCCGATCTGGTTTAAAAGGGTTGTTTTCCCTGACCCGGACGCTCCCATTATTGCAACAAATTCACCAACACCGATATCGAGAGTGACACCGTTCAGTGCGTAAACATCTCCAGCCTCCATCGTATAGATTCGTTTGACCTCTTCAAGCCGGATACAGATCTCCATTATCTTCTCCATGTATGGTGCAGGAACCCTGCCTGATGTAAAATATATTGTACATTTTTGTATTTATGGATTGTGAGCAGTTCAATCCGGCTTCATTTCTTCATCATACACAAAGA
>NZ_JARVGN010000458.1 GCF_029762515.1 Methanocalculus sp.
CTATACCGGCAGATCATCCTTCACAGACAAGCGCTTACAGGCTGCCTCATCTCCTTGGTGCATTTGTTGTTCTGTGACATTTTTCTTGTAGGCAAACCCCCCTGCCCCCTTCACCTGAAGGGGGAAGTGAGGATAACAGGGGGGTCCGGGCAATCGCGGGGAGCTCCGGTACCTGGTGCGGGAAATGGGTAAGCCCATGGAGGCGCGGTATAGGAGATGGTACTATGGCGATTGCAGGTGGGCTCCGGTTTTGTGTAGGATGAATGGCGCGGCAGGGCGCGTTAATTATTGAGGTTCTGTATGCAGGGATCCAGTACAACAACATAAGCGCGGGAGTGCTCGTCTCATGGGATATCTCCTGGGATCATTACCTATAATAAGATTCCAGAGAGCGATCACAAAAGCGCTGAACAGGTTTAAAGATCTCTTCAATCCTGTTGAAGAATGCAATGTCGAATCCATGTTCATTTCGCATGATTTGGCCTTTGAAGACGCCACCGGCAATCTCTTCCAGCCCATTCTCTACATAGACTGCGACAAACTGATCCTTCTTGGCCCCATATGAGATACAATCCCGAATGTGCTGGAATTCCATAGATACTGACTGTATAAGATAATGTTCATCATCGTGTTCCTTGACAAAGATAAAGATATGGATAGTGCTCTCTTTGACAAGCAGATCACTCAGGATCATATCCTGAATCGGCCCTTCAGGAAGAGTTTCAGGTACCAGAGACGAATGATCTTCAGCCATATGGTGGATCATGTCCAGAGAGATTCTTGTCTTATCATATCCTTGATCCCGAAGAAATGAACGCAAAGCAAGGAGATCATTCTTCCGCGTCCGATGGAAAGAGCCGTATATGCCAATAGCAATATTCTTCTTCTGAGAGTTACGTAATTCCAGCCTGTTTGAAAAAATATCCAGCATATGACTCTCATCATCCATTTATTGAGTTTTGAACCAGACCAGGATTAATGGTTCTGGTTAGCTGACCCTGTAAGCCGGATAGTGCAAAGATTAATATTAGTTACAAATAATGAACTATTCTGAACAGGAGTGGGCAGCCGATGGATGAATGTATGCAGAAGCAATACCTTGAGAGGGTTCCGGTTGAGATCCGGGATGCGATCCAGAGCATATCAACAGATGCGGTCTGGGCGGTTTTTATTGCAGTGACATTTGAAGGCGAGAGTTACTTCACCGAACTCAAAGACAGGTTCTCTGCAAATCCCCGGGAGATGGATCGAATCCTGAAGAAACTCGTTGACGGCGGCCTGGTTGCCAGGAAGGTACAGAAACTGGAGGATATCGGCGACCGGAGGAAAGTGTACTATGAAACAACACGATTTGGCAGAAAACTTCTGTATACCCTCTATGACATAGCACTCCCCCCGGAGGAGCCGGCAGCCATAGCAGCGGGTACAGAAACCGGTGAAACGAAGGCTAAAAAACCAGGTACAAACACTGCTTTCTCAACTGAAATGATCAGAATACAGGTGAGCGAAGAAGCGGATTATGGAAGAAGGGGGGATGTGACCCCTGAGAAGAAAAGTGAGCTGCGGCAGAGCGCGCCAGACCGGGCTTTTCCGGATAGATAGACCGGGATACGGGATCTACATCCATGACAGAGATCCAGTGCAACCTCATGAGCGCGGGAGCGCAGATATCCTCACTGGCGGGGCGGTTCAGCCCCGCT
>NZ_JARVGN010000459.1 GCF_029762515.1 Methanocalculus sp.
GAAATGGACGCTCTTCGTCTTCCTCCTCACTGCATTCAGCTGGATTTTTGCCTCCACCAAGGTGATCGGAGGCACAACAATCCCCGGCCTTGACCAGATCTTCCCCGGAATCAATGATACGGTGATTGCAATCTTTGGAGCACTCCTCCTCTTCTTCCTTCCAGTCGACATGAAGAAGGGGATCTTCACCATGAACTGGGAATGGGCACAGAAGATCCCCTGGGGCATTCTCATCCTCTTTGGAGGAGGACTCTGTTTATCTGCTGCATTTATCTCAAGCGGCCTTGCAAAGCTGATCGTCAACTCCTTCACGATGCTCTCGCTCCTCCCGATCGTTGCAATCGTGCTGATCGTGGCAATCGCAGTCTCCCTCCTAACCGAGGTCTCCTCAAATACCGCCATTGCATCGGTGATGATGCCGATCATGGCCGTAACAGCGGTCTCAATGGGAATCCACCCCTACATGCTGATGCTGACTGCTGCCGTCTGTGCCTCCCTTGCATTCATGCTCCCGGTTGCCACCCCGCCAAATGCAGTTGCCTATGGAACAGGGTATATCGATATGAAGACACTCTTCAAATCAGGATGGGCCCTTAACTTCATCGGCGTCATCTTCTGGACATTCTTCCTCTTCACCGTTGTGATCTGGGCGATCGGGTTTACCCCTGATCTCCCGGCATGGGCAGTAAACCCCTGATCTCTCCAGCACCCTTATCTATGGAGAGATCAATAGCCTGCATATGTCACGTATTACGATTAAAGACGATGAGAGCCTTTCTGCCGGAGCCGGCGTCGAGGGGCGGCAGCAGAAGAAGGGTTTTGATACCGATATCGAAGGCGAACGGGGGAAGAAGAAAAAGAATCAGGGTTTCGGCAGCCTGAAGTTCGATACACAAAAAAATGCCGATATCTTCGAGTCCGAACCCCGTTAACCGGGGATGAGGTCAGATCCCTTCCGAATGATTATCTCTCTTTCACCATCATAGGTCGAGAGAAGACCATATGCTTTGAGCGGATCACCAATCCTGAGGGGAGGGGGATCAATTCCCCCCGGAATAAAGACTTTTACATCCGAGAGGATGATGATTGTATGGCCGCCGCTCCAGGTGGTCCTGATATCATCTATTATTCCTGAATACACAACCAGTTTCCCATCAGGAAGAGCGGGATCATAGGGATGGGAGAAGAACGCTGGACCTGCTCCCTGGATAGTGAGATGAAAGAGAAGGATCACCAGAAGAGAACCAACAATAAGAATTCCTGCCTTCTTTTCCGATGGATAAGCCATTCAAGAAAATTCTACCTGATCTCTTATGAAGCGATAGGTTGATATGTTAACAGCGTTAACATACTGCTATGCACCCCCATATGCTGCCACCATCCTCGCAGAAGGTTCTTCACCTTCTCCGGCAGGGTGGTTCAATGACACACAAGGATATCGTCAAAGAGAGCAGCCTTGCACCCCGTACAGTCCGGTATGCATTGAAGCGTCTCAAGGAACAGGGTTTGATCCTTGAGAAATTCAACTTCCGGGATGCACGGCAGATCATCTATGAGTGCAGGGTTGCTGATAGCCAGAGGGCTACGGCATGAAGAAGCAGCTCTGCGACATCACCCACTGTGACGAACTGGCACGGAACGTGCTTCCCCGCATGAGGGCGGAGCTTGTGTACCGGCTTGTGAACGAACAGGG
>NZ_JARVGN010000045.1 GCF_029762515.1 Methanocalculus sp.
CCATCTCTTCCTTCTCGGCATCATTTCTGAGAGAGCCGTAGGGGAACGCAACCACCGGCACACCGCTCTTCTGCTGGAGCATATCTGCTTCGGGACCGCTTGTAGCGTAGCTTGTACCGGTTGATCCGGTCTTGAAGACGAGATCAGGGTTGAGTGCAATGATCTTCTCGGGATCATCCTTTCCACGCAGTTCCCCAAAGAGGGGGAGGGTCATCAGATAATCGCGATGAATGAGAGCATAGGGCCTCCCCTCAATCTCCCGGTAATTCTTATCCTGGCTGTCTACGCCGACGATCCTGTCAGTGCTCTCCAGGTACACCGCATACCGGACACCGCCTGATCCCGAGCAGAGGATACTCTCAACCGGGGAAGGAACGGTAACAGATCTCCCAAATCCATCGGTGACGGTGATCTCCGATTCGGAAGAGCCGGCAGCCGGGGCATCTGTCGTACATCCGGCAACTGCAAGGAGGGAAAGAAGCACCGCCCCACAGAAAATAATAAGAATACGGTTATTCATAACACCACATCGTATGAGGATACGAGATGCGCTTACTTAAACACACCTATTTGGTCTTGAATAGAACAAAAATAATCAAATTATGTGATGTTTTAACAAATCGGGTGAAGAAAGAGTACTCGAGGGTCACGGTGAGAGAAGGGCCGGGGGATAATCCCCCGTTATGGAGAAGAGAGGGGTATGGTTCAGAGCTGGATCTGCGAAAAACCAAGCCCGTTATACTGGCTGTTCAGCCGGGAGAATACCGGCTCTCCGACGAAGATGGAATAGATCTCATCAGCCTTCTCAATCGGATCGATATCTGCAAACTGCTCCGGGTACAGAACCGATCCGATGAAGTACGCATCAGCAATCACGGTTCCGTAATTTGTCGTGTATGAGTTGTAGGGCAGTACGCCATACACCTTTCCGCTCCGGACAGCTGAAAGCCCGGCAAGTGCCGGATCGGTCTTCAGCTGATCGAGGGCATTACCCTCTCCAAGATGCGTTGAAGAGAGATCAATGAAGAGATACTCAGGATCCCAGTCCACAAGGGCTTCTTTGGCAACATCGGCGTGGTCAGTACCAAGTCCGTAAGCCACATTATCCGCATGCACCCATTCAAATGGCCCATATGCAGGCTCGGTTGAGATGATACCGTGGGCACCCTTGTTCCCGATACCACCAATATAAACCCGTTTGCGTTCAGATACCGGAATATCACGTGTCCGTTCCTCCAGATCGGCTATCTCTTTCTCAATGAAGTCGATCACGTCTTCTGCCCGTTCTTCCCGTCCGATCACGCTGCCCATCAGGCGGAGGGAGTTGTACATCAGGAGCAGGTCAGCCTCTGTCCGGACCGATCCGTACTGAAACCCGATCACCGGCACTCCCGTCCTCTGCTGGAGCGCCTCTGCTTCAGCCATCCCGACTGCTACTCCTGAAGAGGTGGTCTTGAAGACGATATCAGGGCCGAGAGCAACGATCTTCTCGGGATCGTCCCTGCCACGCGCCTCACCGAAGAGCGGCAGAGATTCAAACATCCCAGCATGAACAATCGAATAGGGCCTGCCGAGGGCATCTTCCTGCACCTTATCGGCAGAGTCCACACCGACAGCCAGATCCTCTGCCTGGAGGTAGACGAGGTACCTGAGGCAGCCTGAACCAGAACAGAGGGCAGACTTCACATCAGACGGAACAGAGACCTCACGCCCGTACTGGTCGGTGATTATCCGTGAATCTTCCGGGGATGCATCCGCAACGCATCCGGTTGCTGCGCATATGAGCAGGATCACCATACACAGGAGAGGTGTCCAGCCACAACTAAAGTTAATCTTAGTATTATCCATTAATATTTAGTTTGGTGCGGATATATTTTAAAATATCCCGAAGATCGTCAAATATTACAAAATAAGGTAATAGTATGAGTTTTTTTGTATGAAGAACCTCCCAACTTCACAAGATTGCATCAATATAAACCATATGTTAAAGGGAAGATATTAAGCCAGAGAACCGCAAACACTGCTTTACCACAGGATCGGAAGCCCAATGGCAATCAAAGAGAAAGAAAGCATACCCTTTATCGCCCTCACTCTAACGACAGCGATCTGTATCATCATCACCCTCTATTCCCTCTCAATCGGCTGGTTCATCATCCACCAGAACCTCTTCTATATCCCGATCATCATCGCGTGTGTCTACTATTACAAACGCGGGCTTCTCTTCTCCATCCTGCTTGCCGGACTCTATTTCATCCTCTTTGCCACAACAACCGCCGATCCCGCCCTTCTGCAGGGGGCGGCCATCAGGGTGCTCTTATTCATCCTGATCGCAGGCGTGATCACCTGGCTCTCGATGCAGAGAGCCGAGCTTGCCACTCGGCTCAGCCTGTCAAATGACGAGCTGACGGCAACAAACGAAGAGCTGCTGGCATCTGAAGAGGAGATCAGATCCCATGTCGATGAGCTGTATTCAGCGCAGCAGATCATCACTGACACAAAGGATCGGTACCTCGCACTCTTTGAGGCAGCAGGCGATGCGATCTTCCTCCATGAGATCGATGCAGACGGCATGCCCGGAAAATTCAACGAGGTGAACGGACGGGCATGCGAGAGCCTCGGCTATACAAGGGAAGAGCTGCTCGGGCTCACCGTCATCGATATCGCCGGGGAGAAGGCAATCCGCGAGGCACCGGATAGAATGCAGGAGCTCCTGGAGTGGGGGCATTCCATATTCGAGTCCGATCATAAGAGAAAAGATGGCTCAACGTTCCCGGTTGAGGTCAGCTCACGCGTCATCAGGCATCCGGATGAAACGCTCATCCTCTCGGTGGTCCGTGATATCAGCGAACGGAAAGCCGCAGAAGAGGCGCTCAGACAGATGGAAGAGGAGAAATCCACCGTCCTCAATTCAATGCCGGTGATGCTCGCATACTTAAATCCCGATCTGACCATCCGGTATGCGAACCGGGCATCGGCCGCATCTGTCGGAATGAGCCAGCAGGATCTGATCGGACGTCACTGCTTTGAGATATGGCATGGGCGGACAGAATCCTGCGATAAATGCCCGGTGCTCAGCTCACTGGCGAGCAACAGGATCGAGGAGGGAGAGGTGCAGATCCCGGACGGGCGAATCTTCCATCTGAAGGGCTGCCCGGTCTATGATGATGACGGGAACTTCGAGGGGATCATCGAGTTCGGGATGGATATCACCAGGCAGAGGGAAGCAGAGGATGCACTCAGGCTGACCAGCGAAAAGCTCCAGATCCTTTCGAGCATCACCCGCCATGATATCCTCAATCATATCACCACCGTCCTCGGTTTCCTGGATTTCGCAGAAGGAATGAGTGTCGATGAAACACAGGCACATTATCTCGATCGGATTAAGACTGCATCCAAAAACATCCAGCGTGCAATCGAGTTCACCCGGGAATACGAGAACCTCGGGATCGAGGAGCCCAGATGGCTTCAGCTCACCAGCCTGATCAACAAAGTATCCCAGGGAGAACTCCCAATCGAAAATGACTGTCAGGAAGTCCGGGTCTTCGCAGATCCGATGATCGAGAAGGTCTTCTATAACCTCTATGACAACACCCTCCGGCATGCAGAAGGAGCAACCGGGATTCTGATCCACTGCGAGACAGATGACGGGGATCTGCTGATCATCTGGGAGGATGACGGAACAGGTGTTCCTGAGGAGATGAAAGAGAGGATATTTAGCCGGGGATTTGGTAAAAACACCGGCTTTGGCCTCTTCCTCAGCCGGGAGATCCTTGGGATCACCGGAACCACCATCACCGAGAACGGGATACCCGGCAAGGGTGCACGATTTGAGATCAGGGTCAGGAAAGGGCATTTTGAGAAAACGGCATGATCATGATTCCATCATCCAATTCCAGTACATGAATAATGCTATTCACCATTCGGTTGGAAAAACCAGCAACGATCTCTGATCACAAGATCTTTTATAAAAAAAGATCCATCATAAATAGTAAATTCATTTAGGGGTTTTCATTGGAGAGAAGAGACTGATGAGTACTGCCAGGATATTGATCGTTGAGGATGAAGCCGTCACCGCGATGGCAATCAGAAAGCATCTGACAAATCTTGGATATTCTGTCTGCGGGATTGCCCAGACCGCAGAGCTCGCAGTCCAAAAGGCGATGGAGGAGATGCCTGATCTGATCCTGATGGATATCAGGCTCGCAGGCAGGAGAACCGGCATTGACGCGGCAGTTGAGATAAAAGCCAGAAGTGAAATTCCGATCATCTATCTGACCGCCTTCTCAAATGACGACTATATCAGAGAGGCAAAAAAGACCGAGCCATACGGGTATATCCTGAAACCGGTCCGGGAGCAGGAGCTGAAGACCACCATCGAGATGGCATTGTACAAGCATGCCATGGAGAAGAAACTCAGGCGGTCTGAGGAGGAGAAGGCGACCATTCTTGATGCGATGCCGGTGATGCTCACCTATATCAATTCCGATTATACCATCCGGTATGCAAACAGGGTGGCAGCAGCCTCTGCCCAAAGGAAGCCTGACGATCTCATCGGCGCCCGTTGCCATGAGATCTGGCAGGAGAATGCCTTTGGATGCGGGGACTGCCCGGTGCTCAGGACGATCGAGACCGGCAGGATCGAGGAGGGTGATGTGACGCTTCCGGACGGGAGGATCTTCCACCTGAAGGGATGCCCCGTCTATAATGAGTTGGGAGAGCCAGACGGTGCCATCATCTTCGGGATGGATGTCACCGAGGAGAAGGCGGCAGCAGAAGCCCTCTCTCTTGCACACCGGAAGCTCCAGATCCTCTCGAGTATCACCCGCCATGACATCTTAAACGAGATCACCATGATCATCGGCTACCTTGGAATACTGCAGTGTAGCGTGGATGAGAGGGGCGATCCCGAGGAGAAAGACTATACCGACAGGATTATGGGAGCATCCCAGAACATCAGGCGGCAGATCGATTTCACCGACCAGTACGAGGAGCTCGGCGTGAAGGAACCTGCGTGGCTTTCACTCCATGATATGATAAGAAAGATTCCAAAAGGCGACATTCCAATCAGGAGTGACTGCCAGGAGGTATCGATCTATGCAGATCAGATGGCAGAGAAGGTCTTCTACAACCTCTATGATAATACAATCCGGCATTCAGGGGGTGCAACAGGGATCAAAATTCATTGCAGGAGAGAGAGGGGTGAACTCGTCATAGTCTGGGAAGATGATGGGGAGGGCATTCCGGCAGACCAGAAAGAGAAGATATTTGCCCGCAGTTTTGGCAAAAATACCGGTTTTGGGCTCTTCCTCTCCCGCGAGATCCTCGGAATCACCGATATCACCATCCATGAAACCGGCATTCCCGGAGAAGGGGCGAGGTTCGAGATCCGTGTTCCTGAAGGGCGGTTCAGAATATCAGGATGAAGCAGGTCTCCCCGGTTTCGGGTAATGGAGTTTGGATCTTCTTCTCCAAATCCCCATCATCTTTACCCAAACAGGTCATCTCCTCAGGATGTAGAGTTCAGATCCTTCCTCAATGCCTTCCCCTGATCGGACTGTACCAGCATTGATAAAACCGTTCTTTTCAAGTACGCAGATCGATCCGATGAGATCCTGATAGGTGGTTGCGATGATCTGGCGTATGCCGGGCATCGAGAAGATAACCGGTATCAATCCCCTCACGGCTTCAGTGGCATATCCATTGCCCTGGTACTCATCAAGTATTGAATATCCAATGGCAACAGTGTCACCTGAGCACGGTGATGAAGCAATCCCCCCACTTCCGATTAAATCCCGCATCCTGTGGCCCGGTTCATCCCGTACCCAGTACCAGCAGATGAAGAATGGATCACGCTCCTCTTCGAGTATGGTTATGAATGCAGAGAGTGTCTCCGCATCAAGGAGCGGTGGCGGCCAACCTGCAGGGATATGGGCATTGAGGAGACGAGCAAGGTTTGCCTTGTCATTTTGATCGCTTCTGAGGATCTCAACCGTTGCAGGGATGAGATCCAGACGATCTGTATGTATCCGCGGCAATGACATTGGAATAGTGTATGTATGATCTCTTCTTTGATAGTATCCCAGGAGTGGCTTTCCCGTACTCGATAGGTGGAAGAGAAGAAGGGAGAATCAGCCCAGGCTGATCGGATTTTCGAATGATAGATCCCACCAGAGGACCTGGAGTGAGCACAACGTTTATTAAAGAGGAGCGTCTCCCTGTTCCATACCAGACATCTGTTCTGATCCTTCCAAAGGAGAGGAGGCGGCAATTGAATACTAAAAGGATATTGATCGTTGAGGATGAAGCCATCACTGCAATGGCCATCAAAAAGACCCTGGTGAATCTCGGATATGCCGTCTGCGGGATTGCTTCAAACGCAGATATGGCAGTCCAGAAGGCAAAGGAGCAGAACCCCGATCTGATCCTGATGGATATCAAGCTTATCGGGAAGAAGACCGGTATTGATGCCGCAACCGAGATACTGGCACACCAGAGTGTTCCGGTTGTGTACCTGACTGCTTTTTCAGATGACCATTATATTAATGAAGCAAAAAAGACCAGCCCATATGGCTATCTCTTAAAACCGGTTCGCGAACAGGAACTGAAGACCACCATCGAGATGGCATTGCATAAGCACTCCTTGGAGAATGAGCGGGTGAGTGCTGGTATAAAGGATGCACCTGTTCTCGACGGGATGATCCTTCCGGCTATCACCCGGGATGACATCTTAAACGAGGTGACGACGATCCTCCACAACCTCGGACTGAGCAGGGAGATGTGTGTGAATGGAACACAGACAGACTACCATGATCAGATACAGGCTGCTTCCCTGAAGATCCAGGAGAAGATACGGTTGGAGAGGAAAAACCAGAATAAGGGGTCAGATTAAGTAAGTTATCCTGCTAAACACCTTTTTTCAGAGAACCGGCAACCTCCCATGCACACCTTCATTGTTTATTGGAATCAGACATAGTACCAGCAAAACCCGGAGTTTTCATCAGATGGGGACTATTATTGAAGATGCAACAGAAGGAAAGGTACCTCCGGCCTTAAAAGCCGCAGCAGAGAGAGAAGGGCTCGATCCGGATCCTCTCATACACCATATCGCACATGGCAGTGCCACTGTTATGGTTGGAGGGAAGAGGGCTGTTGGGATTGGCAAGGGATTCTCTGCAAAAGTAAATGTCAATATCGGCACCTCAACGGTTCGATCGGATCTCGCAGCCGAGCTCGCGAAGGCAGCCGTTGCCGAACGATATGGAGCGGACACCTTAACTGATCTCTCGATGGGAGGGAATATCAGGGAGATCCGGGCCGCTATCCTGAAGGAGACGGCACTTCCCCTGACAACCGTTCCTATCTATCAGGCAGTCGTGGATGCCGGGGGGATCGACTGCCTTGATGGGGATTTCATTCTTGATACATTCAGAAGCCATGCAGCAGAAGGAGTGAGTTCGTGTGTCCTCCACATGACTGACAAAAAGACCCTCGAAGCACTCGGAAGGAGCCAGCGGATACTCGGCGTTGTCTCAAAAGGCGGATCCATGACCGCCGCATACATGCTCCATTCGGGACGCGAGAATCCGTTCCTCGAATATTTCGACGAGGTGATGGAGATTGCCCGGAAGCATGAGATCGTCATCTCACTCGGAAATACCATGCGGGGCGGGAGTATCGTGGATGGCGGGGATGCCGCCGCCGCGGTTGAGCGGAAGCAGAATATCGATATCGCAGACCGGTGCCATCAGCATGGCGTCCAGGTGATCGTCGAAGGCTGCGGCGGCCATCTCAGGATCGACCGCATCCCCGTCTGTGTCAGGCTCTACAAGGATGCATCTCCCTATCCCCTCTTTGTTGCAGGGCCCCTTGCCACCGACAGGGCAGTCGGCCACGATGAGATCGCAGGATCAATCGGGGCAGCAGTTGCAGTCTCTGCGGGTGCAGACTACCTCTGTGCAATCACCCCGGCTGAACATATCGGCCTCCCAACCGGGGAAGAGGTGAAAGAGGGGCTGATCGCCTTTAAGATCGCAGCCCATATCGGCGATACCGTCAGGCTGGGATCAGATGATCTCGATGCAGCACTCTCGGCATGCCGGGCAGAGCTCGACTGGAAGGGACAGATCGAACAGGCGATCGATCCCGACGGGCTCAGTGCACGGGTTCCTGATGCCGGCCCCTGCTCGATGTGCGGCGATTATTGCGCTATAAAGATCATGCGGGAGTATCTCTCCCGAAACGATTAGATCCGGATCAGTTCGTACTCAGGTGTACCAAGGCCGATCTTCTCTCCATGCCGGATCTGTGTCCTGATCGGGATCTCAGGCCAGACTCCTGCAAACTTATCCTCACCCGGAGCATGGTGCGTTGCCAGCCGGGTTCCGGCAAACCCCTGCTGGGCATCGATCAGATCGAGGCTGGCTGCATCGATTGCCACCGGATCGGCCGAGGCGAGTATCCCGATATCCGGGACGACCGGCCGGTCGCTGAAGGGTACACAGTCGCAGTCCGGAGTGATCCTGAGAAGGAAGTTCAGGTACAGCACCTTCTCCGGGAAGAGAGAGGCGGCACCGAGGGCATATTCGGCGAGGAGCTCTGAGAACTGTTCTGCATCACGCTCGTAATCAAAATGGATCGCACCTGATGGGCAGACCTCAACACAGTTCCAGCACCCGATACAGCAATCGGGATCAACAACAGCGGCTCCATCAAAAGTGATCGCCTTCTCAGGGCAGACGGAGATGCATCCACCACAACCTTCACACTCTTCAGAACTGACAACTGCCGGAAACGTCCTGTGCTGATCATGTTTTCCTGCTGCCGATGCACAGCCCATCGCGAGGTTCTTGATCGCCCCACCAAATCCTGCCATCGAATGGCCCTTCAGATGCGATACGACGACCAGGGAGTCGGCCTCAGCAATCCCCGCAGCAATCCGCGTCTCCTTCAGG
>NZ_JARVGN010000460.1 GCF_029762515.1 Methanocalculus sp.
GAGAGAACCCATTGATGCTCCTGAGCGGCGCCCTCAGATCATGGGATACCGAGTAGGTGAAGGCCTCAAGCTCACTATTCAGGTTTGCAAGCTCGCGTGTCCGCTCCATTACCCTTCCCTCAAGCTCCTCATTCAGCTGCCTGAGATTCTCCTCAGCCCTGTACCTGAGGACAATCTGCCAGAGTGCCTCCCCAAGGTAGGTGGCAACCCGGAGATCAAACTCATCATATAACCGTGGCTTTCCCCTCAGTGAGATGACCGCCACAACCCGGTCCCCTTCGAAGATCGGGAGGCAGATGCCGCCACATTTTCCCCCGATGACCGGCACTCTCCTTTTGATCACCTCTTCCCATGGCCCGCCCCTGTCTGCCGGAGACAGCCTTGCCATTTCAGGGATATCATCTGAAGATGAGGAGATTTTGAAGAAGCTCTCATCAGGGGAGAGGATGGCACAGTAGGCATGGGTGCTCTCTGTGAGTTTTGCTGCCTCACCGAGTGTTGCAGAGAGGATCTCTTCCTCCCCGGCATCCTGTACTGCGCTGATCCTGATCACCGACTCGAACATGTCTTTTGTCCGGATTATTGCCTGTTCAGCTGCACGTTGCCTGGTGATGTCACGGATGATCGCGATCCGGTACTCTTCCCCACCAAAGATCGCATGATGCATTGTTATTTCAAGTGTTATCGACTCTCCATCGGGTGAGGGGAGATCCCTGATGATTGCCACCCCGTCACCAATATCCGGCATCTCCGGGTGCAGAACTGATCTCCTGTCCAGACATTCGGCAAGACGCATGCCCCGGAGTTCTTTCTGCTGTTTGTTGAGGAGGCGGCAGGTCTCTTCATTCAGATCAACGATAGTATCGGATCCCGGATCGATGATCATAATCCCGACACTGACCTGGTCAAGGATGAACCTGAATCGCTCCAATTCAAGCAGCCGGACCCGCAGCTCAGGGTAGTAGCTCTTTCGAAAGGATGTTTCTCCGAGCCCGAGGATCTTCTCACGGAGCCTGAGCTGTTCTTCCCGGGTACTTTCAGAGCGCCGCTTCATAGAGCCGCATGACCTCCCCGAGTTCCGGCAGGATTGGATTGGTGACGATGCACCCATCCACCATTGCATGATCGGAGAGTGTCCTGATATCCTTGCTGAGTACACCCCGATCACCGAGCGAGCCGGTTATTCCAACCTTTTCAGCAAGCTCGCGCACCACACCTATGATCGCCTCTGCACCATTCTCCTGTATATCCTCTTCAGATGCACCAAGTATCCTTCCGATCTTGTCATATCGTGCCTGTGCAGAGGGGTAATTATAGCGTATAACTACCGGCAGGAGGAGGGAGTTGGTCTCGCCATGCGGGAGATCATAGAGTCCGCTGATTGGGTGTGCCATTGCATGCACAAGCCCGAGGCTGGCGTTAGAGAAGGCAAGGCCGGCATGAAGGCTTCCAAGCATCATCAGGCGGGTTGCCTCACTGTCTTTGCTATCATGGTATGCAGGCGGCAGCGCCCTCTTGATCATGCGTATTGCCTCAAGGGCATGGAGGTCGGTCAGGCTGGAGCTCCCGGTTGAGACATACGCCTCGATCGCATGGGTAAGGGCATCAAACCCGCAGTACCCGATGAACTTCTGAGGCAGTGTCGTCAGAAGATTGGGATCAACAAGCGAGACATCCGGTATGATTGTCTTG
>NZ_JARVGN010000461.1 GCF_029762515.1 Methanocalculus sp.
CAGGAGACGGTCGTGAGATATACTCCGGAGTTCGGGATGTACCTTGAATGCACGAGCAATCCCATCCTTGATGAGAACGGTGAGATCGAAATGATCATCGAACGGCTCCATGACATCACCGACCAAAAAAAGGCTGAAGAGGCGGTGAACCCCATTCTGGTTGTCAATGAAGCCGGATATTACATTGATGCAAACAATGCAGCATGTGCATTTCTTGAATGTACTCGTGAGGAATTGTTCACAAAGAGCGTATGGGATTTCGCTCTCCCGGAGAAGCTGGAGAGACAAAAAAAGGAACATTCACCCTTTATGGCCCCAAGAACAATTGAGACTGATTATCTGATTCATGGGACGATCAAGACGCTGCTTTTAAATGTCGTACCGCTTGAGGTTGAAGGAAAAACAATTCTCTATGGTATCGGGCAGGATATCACCGAACGGAAAGCCGCCGAAGAAGCGCTACAGACTGCAAGTAAAAAACTCCACCTCCTCTCCAGTATCACCCGGCACGACATCCTGAACCAGGTCATGGCACTTCAGGGATACCTCGATCTGATCCAGCATGAGATTAATGATCCCACACTCTCCAGGTATCACACTGAAGCAGAAAAGGCAGCCAATGCCATCCAGAAACAGATCGAGTTTACGAGGGTCTATGAAAACCTCGGTGTTCACGCCCCCACCTGGCAGCCATTATCACCTCTCATCGAGGTGATCGATCATACTCACCCCCCCATCCACCATGACTGTGGCGAGGTCTCTGTATATGCCGATCCGATGTTTGAGAAGGTTCTCCAGAACCTCTATGATAACACCCTTCGGTACGCCGGGGGGGCTGACTGCGTCATGATCCGGTGTGAGGAACAGGATGGCAGTCTCGTCATCACCTGGGAAGATAACGGCCCCGGCGTTCCGGATAACGTGAAGGAGCGGATATTTGAGAAAGGCGTCGGGAAGAATACCGGTTTGGGGCTCTTCCTCGCCCGCGAGATCCTTTCAATCACCGGGATTACCATCTCCGAATCCGGGGTCTATGGTGAGGGGGCACGGTTTGAGATTATGGTGCCGGGTAGTGTATGGCGGAGAGACGGAGAGGGGACGGGATGAGAGCGTCTCGGGCATACATTGTCATTTCCTTTTGCGAATTGTTTAGGTATTGGAGATATGCAAAAGGCGGTAAATCGAGCGATAAAGCAGAATGCCTGTGAGGGCAATTGTGAATAGGCATATAGATCAGGTCATATGAAATTCAGAGTGATAATTGAAGTCGACGAAGATGGGATCTTTGTCGCCGAATGCCCGTCCCTTCCGGGCTGCATATCCGAGGGAGTAACCAGAGCCGAAGCCCTTGAAAATATACACGATGCTGCAACCGGATACCTGGCAAGCCTGAAGAAGCATAATGAGCCAATCCCCCCGTCAGTATATGAGGATACTATAGAGATAAACGCCTGATATGCCTAAATTGCCAATATTGTCTTATCTTGAAGTAATAAAAGCACTTAATAAGATAGGCTACTCTGTTGACCATCAAACAGGAGCCATATTATCCTCAGACAGGAGAAAGAACCTCATCGAAGGCTTACTATTCCAAACCACAAGGAAATTTCAAAAGGAACGATACAAAGCATCATCAGACAGGCGGGGCTCACAAAAGACGAGTTCATACAATTATTATAAGCGTAAAAAC
>NZ_JARVGN010000462.1 GCF_029762515.1 Methanocalculus sp.
CATTCACGAGCACCTCTGCTAACGTCCTGTCATTTAAGTAGGCGCCGCCTTTGAGCGTATCCTCAAGATGGCCCACAATCGTGTCCGCTTCCTTCAGAACCGCGTTATAGCCGCCTTCCGCCATCACGGTGCAGCCGCCCTTCCCTGCGATCGTCTTTCCGATCAGGATCGTCTCTCCATACTGCGCTGCTTCAAGCGCCGCCCTGATTCCGGCACCTCCGCTTCCTATTACAAGAACGTGGCAATCCTCCGTCGTAATCACACCCATCGTATTATAATGATCTGCCGTGAAATAACTTAAAATACATCGTGGGGTTTGGTGAGCCAGAAATGAGGCTTGTTATGAAATTTGGCGGCACATCGGTTGGAGATGAGCAGGCTATCGCCCGCGTGGTCGATATCCTGAAGACCCACCGGGAGAGGGGAGATGAACTTGCGGTTGTAGTATCGGCGATGACCGGTGTAACAGATCAGCTCATCGCCACTGCTGAGGAGGTCGTCACCTCATCCGGGAACCCCCCGATCGAGCAACTGATTCATGCGCTTCGATCACGGCATATGAAGGCACTCGAGGTGGTTGCCCCTGACTCGCTTGAAGAGATCGGGGTGTACATCGATGATCGGCTTCTGAAGCTGAAGCATATCTTGACAGCCCTTCATACACTCAGGGAACTGACACCGAGATCACGGGATTATATTGTATCGTTTGGTGAGCGGCTCTCTGCCCCCGTCGTCTCGGCGGCACTGAACCAGGCGGGGATCCCCTCAACGGTGCTGGATGGGTGCGAGGCGGGGATCGTTACGAACTCCTGCCATGGGGGCGCGGTTGCCCTTCCTGAAAGCTATACCCGCATAAAGAGCCGTGTTCTGCCCCTCCTTCCGGACTGTGTTCCGGTGATCATGGGATATATGGGATGCAGCGAACAGGGGTATGTGACCACCCTCGGCAGGAGCGGTTCAGATTATACCGGATCGATCATCGGTGCCGGTATCAATGCGGATGAGATCTGGATCTGGACCGATGTCGATGGCGTGATGACGACTGATCCGCGGATGATCCCCGAAGCACGGGTGATACCCTCCATCTCGTTCCTCGAGATGATGGAGCTCTCCTATTTCGGTGCGAAGGTGCTCCACCCGAAATCGATTGAACCTGCGATGATGAGCGATATCATGGTCCGGGTGAAGAATACCTTCAATGCGTCTGCCGCAGGCACAGCCGTTGTCCAGACGGCACACCGTGAGAAACGTGTGGTGAAGGCGATCTCGATCATCCGGAAGGTGGCGCTTCTTACAATTGGTGGTGCGCAGATGGCTGGGCGTCCCGGTGTTGCAAGGGCAATCTTCTCGGCACTTGCAGAACGTGAGGTGAATGTGATGCTCATCTCACAAGGGTCGTCTGAGGCGAATATCACTCTCGTGATCGACGAGGATCACCTGATGAATGCGGTGGAGGGGCTCACCGAGATCCAGAAACGGGGATATGTCCGGGAGATCACCTTTGACAAGGATATCGTCGTCATCGCTGTCGTCGGTGCCGGGATGGCGGGCACCCCCGGCACAAGCGGGCGGATCTTCTCTGCCCTTGGAACAGCCGGGGTGAACGTGATGATGATCACACAAGGGTCATCTGAAGTGAATGTCTCGTTTGTCGTGAAGGAAGGGGATGGCCAGCGTG
>NZ_JARVGN010000463.1 GCF_029762515.1 Methanocalculus sp.
TGGTATAAGAGATTATGGACCCATTCCGGAGGATACATCAGAATACCATAAATAAGTAATATACATGAAAGAAATATAACAACTCCAACACTAACAAAAAGAATATCCTCACCAAAGAAAGTGTAGTAAAGAAGGGACAAACCAATAATTGCCAAACCTAATTTAAAGAGGAGATCATACAGAAATGTACTGGTTATTCCTGCAATGCCACTTCTAAGTGGAACACTCCTTTGATGAAGTTGATATGCTGTGTATACATATCCACTTCTCATCGGAGTAACATCCGAGAGGAGCATACCTGCCATATGAGATAAAAAAACGAATTTAAACCGGATTTTTTGCCCAAGTTCTTCAATTACCAGCTTAAGTCTATAAGCCATTATCAGGTTGTTCAAAAAATAACAACACATGGCACAGATAATAAGAGGAATGGAGGCATTTTCTAATGTAGTGATTATATCATTCGTACCAATGAAGTAAAAAATATATACAATTATTATAATACCAATAGATAATTGAAGAATCCTCATCAAGCGGGATGAGACAAATCTCCTCACTCCCCACACACCCTATCCATCGCCTCTTCCAGCCGTTCCATCGATGTCGCATAGCTCATCCGCACCCAGCCAGGCGCACAGAACGCCGATCCCGGCGTCACCGCAACATGCTTCTCCTCAAGCCATTCTGAGGCAACGGCACTGTCATCGCCGCCGACATTGGCAAACGCATAGAAGGCGCCGTCAGCTGGCGCACATGCAAACCCGGCCTGCCTGAGCCGTGAGATGATAAAACTCCGGCGTCTGGCGAACTCATCCCGCATCTCTGTAACACAGGACTGATCGCCCTTCAATGCGGCAACCCCGCCCCACATCACAAAAGTCGTCGGGTGGGAGACCGAGTGCTGCTGGATCCGATTCATATAGTTGATCACCTGCGACGGACCGGCCGCATATCCAAGCCGCCAGCCGGTCATCGCATAGGCCTTTGAGAACCCGTTTATCGTGACCGTCCGCTCTGCCATGTCATGAATCGAGGCAAACGAGATATGCTCTGCTCCATCATAGACGAGCTTCTCATAGATCTCATCTGAAAGTGCAAGGAGATCATGATCTGAACAGAGATCAGCAATCATCCCAAGCGATGACCGCGTCAGGATCGATCCTGTCGGGTTCGATGGCGAGTTCACGATGATCATCCTGGTTGCTGGGGTAATCGCCTCCGCAAGCGACTCCCCGGGCTGGAAGGTGACCGGGTCAAGCGGATAATGGATGGCTTTTCCCCCGGCCATCTGGATGCAGGGCTCATAGGAGACCCAGGACGGGTCAAGGATGATGGCTTCATCACCGGGGTTCAGCACCGCCTGGCAGAGGAGCCGGATCGCATCCTTTGCCCCGGCAGTCACGATACAATCGGCCGGTGATGCCGGGATACGGTTCTCAGTGGAGAGTTTTTCAGCAACCGCCTCCAGCAGTTCGGGAATCCCGCGTGAGGGGGCATAGTGCGTCTCTCCCTTGTGCAGGGCATCGATCGCCGCCTCAGTAATATGCGAGGGTGTCGGGAAGTCAGGCTCTCCGATGGAGAGGCTGATCACATCGATCCCGTTCCGTTCCATCTCCTTTGCCCGATCGGCGATCGCCATCGTCGCCGACGGGGTGATCGCAGCGATCGATCGTGATA
>NZ_JARVGN010000464.1 GCF_029762515.1 Methanocalculus sp.
TGATTCCCAGTCAAAATAAAAATCTTCATCACGCCATTGATCGAGCCATCGCCGCTCAACCTCGGCATAATCATAGGTTTTTGAGAGATCCTCGGGTGACGACATTTATAACAGGTTGTCTGCGTCATCTGATATACTGTTCGCACTCTGATTTGGAGAACGTGCGAACCTTCTTCTCTCACGTTCACCAATTCTTTTTATCCATGCAGAATCAGCCACGGCTTCTGGTAGCAACACTCGTTGCCATCATTGGGATTCTTGTCTCCCCCTTCGTTCAGCCAGCGTGGCTTTTTGCAATCTTTGTCATCTCTTTTTCAGCAGTCCTCTACCTGATCCGGGGAACACGGTATATTTCACTAGCATTGGGAGGAACAGCCCTCCTGTATGGGATCGGAATCCTCCCTCTTGTTGCATTCGGGGCAACAGTTGCGATCGTCACACTCGGCGAACTGGCATACAGGGCAGCAGGAGAGGGAAGACGTGCCTACATCCACTATACCGCCGGGGCATTCGCAGGCGCCCTTCTCGTGATGGCATATCTTGGGAGTATCGAGCCGCTGGTGTTGATCATCGGGGTGCTCGTTGCATTGATGCTCAGATCAATCCTCGAAGGACGTGAAGATGCCTATATGATCATCATGCTCGGCGTTGCCATGACGATCTTCCTCTTCATTGAGCTGGATTTCCAGGTAGATATTCTGCTCCTCTTCCTTGCCGCAGCGATCGCGCTTGTCTTCGGATATTCATCCTTCCGTGTCGGTGCAGCAGATCTCTCCGGACTCTTCTCAGGAGCTCTCATAGGAGTATTATTAATCGTCTTTGCCGATGTCCGGTGGTTTTTGGTGATGCTCGCCTTCTTCATCATCGGATCAGCAAGCACCAGGTTCCAGTATGCCCGGAAGAAGGCGATGGGGGTCGAACAGGAACGGGGCGGGGCACGGGGTTACAAGAATGCCTTCTCTAACGGGCTTGTAGGCACCGGGGCGGCCGTCATCTTCGGGCTGACAGGAGATCCCCTCTGGGCCGCCCTTTTTGTCGGGAGCATCGCAACAGCAACCGCAGATACCGTCGCCTCCGAGATCGGGGTGACCGGAGGTCGGCCCTATATGATCACCACCCTGAAGCAGGTTCCCGAAGGGACAAATGGCGGAGTCACAGTAAAAGGCGAGGCGGCATCGCTCCTTGGATCCCTCATTATTGCGGCGATCGCCCTTGGACTTCAGATGATCCCGCTACCGGTCTTCTTCATCTGCATCCTCGCAGGATTCCTTGGAACCAACATAGACAGCGTCATCGGTGCGACCCTGGAGAACCGGGGGATCATCGGAAACGCGGGCACTAACCTCCTTGCTACCTTCGGAGGGGGGTTGTCCGCGGTGGCGATGGTGCTGCTGCTGGCGTAGGAACCACAAGACAGTCCAAAAAGACCTGCTCGCTATTTCAGGGGTTGTTTGAAGCAGGTGCGGCGCGGGTATCGGGGGGGCGGGTGATCGAGGGTGCAGGCTGAAAGAGATGATAAACCCTTGCTCATCAGAGCAACCTGAAAGGCGATTCTTCGAATCGGGGTTTATCTGCTCTGGCAGCCCCGAAACATTCCTGCCCCTCCCGCGCCGTATATGCAGCCACCTGGTTCAACCTCCCTGCGAAGCACCTGCGGACGGGGACGGGG
>NZ_JARVGN010000465.1 GCF_029762515.1 Methanocalculus sp.
ATTTAGCGGCAATCAAATTGCATGCCGATAAAGACGTATCCTATTTAGTCACCGATACAATCAGTGCTCCATATCTTGGTGTTCTCTGGGATGAGGGCTACCGGCATCCCCAGATGGCGTATTATCATGGTAAGGCAACAGATCTTGTATTGCTCCCAGTGTCAAATCCACAGAGCACATCACTGTCTGGTAAAGATCCAGAGGATCTATTTTCGAGTTGGAGGGCTGTAATCGATAGCGTTGCAAAGAACAACGACATGGCTCTGTTCGTATTCAGGACAACAGATGTTGAAAATCCTGAATATGCAGCGATGTTTAATAGTCTCTTTGATTATGCTCAGAAAAGTGGAATGACGACAACCACGCCGGAAGTCATTGCAGATCATTACCGGAGACTCCAGAAGGTCTCATACAATACATGGAGGGAGCTAAGTAGTGCATCAATTAACGTTACGAACAGAAACCCTGAATCCATCTCCGGAGTGTCCTTTAGAGTCGTCATGCCACAACTCGAAGATGGGGAGTATCTGGTCAGAGGTGGCAAAGTTGCGAATATACGCGAGTCGGGCAATACCGTCACCATATATGCATCT
The DNA here is from genome assembly GCF_029762515.1 of Methanocalculus sp. GTDB lineage: Archaea > Halobacteriota > Methanomicrobia > Methanomicrobiales > Methanocorpusculaceae > Methanocalculus. Next base: position 594 of record NZ_JARVGN010000465.1, read on the forward strand.
GTAGATCTCGCTCCGCAAGAAACCCGGACAATTACCATAGAACCGGATATCCCGAGGAAGGAGCTGATCGTTGACATGCCGGAATACATAATTGAAAATATGGTGTCAATAGCAGTCAGGGGAGAAGACGGTCAGCCCGTCGATAATGCCTTAGTTACCATTGAAGGTTTCCCCATTCCGTTCGAGACGGATGCAGATGGCATCGTACAGGCGGAATTGTCGCGTGGTAATTACAAGGTTACAGTCGAAAAAGCTGGATATTTCAAGCAGTCCTTCACAATGGAGGTGAGAGGCAGGATTTATTCTCTCCACCATCTCATATATGACATTATCTAATCAAAGCTGATCATTTGTGCTGTAAACAATGGTGGTGTCTCGCGCTGGTGTAAAAGAAGGGGGTTTATACTATACAAATATCCGTTTCAGAAAAGATAGTTCCTTCATATAACCTTGGGGATTGTTGAGATGACTTCAACTCACCACGTACAGGTTGATCGCAATCGAAAATTTCCTGGTGAAGTTGATGTTTCCTGTGTTCCACGGAACACTATTCCAGACTATATATCTCAAATATTTTAACCGCCGATATATTAATGCGATAGGCATAATGAGGTCGTGACCGTTCCAAGCGCCTCTTCATCGTTGCCAGACGGATGGTTCTATCTCGTGGGCTTCATGATAGGAGTTCCATTTTTCTGAAAGATACGATTTAATCCTAGTAGATGGAAGAAAATGTAGAAGAAAACCCTTGAATGTATTTACGTCGATATCCCTCTCCTTGAATTGCCAGAACTAGGCAATCTCTAAACAGACAGCTCACTGACCCAAAAATGCACGCTTTCCATGCTGCCGGTGTCGGCCTTTAAATCCATTTTCACCTTAAACGGATAACTGGGATCAGGAGGCAGTGCGACTACTGCTTTGCCTTCGAAGGTCTCGCCACCTCTCATCTCAAATGTTTCGGTGTGATAGAGCATGTTATCGACATAGAATTCAAGAATATATGAGGTACTTCCATATTCGTGACTGTTGAGTCCATAGGTGAAGATAATATTCCCATTGTCGATGGTG
>NZ_JARVGN010000466.1 GCF_029762515.1 Methanocalculus sp.
CTCATCGCCATAGCTCTCATGAAGGGTCTTCTTTGTGGAAGCCAGGAATTTCCTCGGAATCCACCCGAGCATTACAAAAGTGTAATCGGTCTGGCCGAATTTGTTGAAGACCTTGATCTCCTCATGCCTGTCTTTTAAGAGGCGGACGAGGGCACCAACTTCATCCTGCCAGGTGAGTGAGAGTTCTCTGAGTTCTTCTTCAACCTCAAGGACTTCTTTAACCGCAGCAACCCGTCTCTCTTCATTGAGAACGAGAATCTCAGGGAGGGGACGGTTTAAGTATTCGGGCGGAAGCCTGAGTTCGTTGACATTCTGTGAATAGAGGAGGGTATGGACGTCGCTGGAATACTTTCTGTTAAAGACAACAACTGTTGCGATATTCTGCTCGTCAATTGGGGCTGAGATCAGCTCACACTGGTTCTTTGTGATCCTGGTGAGTTTCTCCTTGATCAACTCGAGGATTCCTTCAAATTCTCCCTGGATCAGGATAATGGTAATCTCAAAGCCCTCAAGTGCAGGAATCTGGCCTTCTATCGGGAGGATCTTCTCTATCACCGTCTGGTATCGGGAGAGGTTTGCAATAGTAAACTCAAGATCGGTCTTCCGGGTAATGAGATCCCTGGTTTTTGCCTCAAGTTCATGGATGACCTCCTGGGCCCGTTCAAGGATTGATTCCTGGCCCTTCTGGCTTAATCTTTGGATTATATCCGTTTGTTTTTTAAGATCCGGGGGTTTTTTTGGAAGGACCAGCGCAATTCCTTCAATCTTTGAGAGGTTGGCAGCAATCGTATCTGCCTCCCTGGACTCAACTCTCTGAAGGATGATACCTCCCTGCTCATGACTTCGTGAGGCATCCTCCAGATGGATGGTTCCAGCCTGGTAGAGCGTATCAACGATAGATTCGAGATCCTTCTTCGGACCCAATACCTGAACCTTAACCATCCTCTGGAGCATCGCCTACGACCCGGCCCCTACATGTTCTACGAGTGTCTCCACCGCTTTTTGTATGTTCTTCTCCCATTGGTTGCGAATGGCGAGTTCTTCCTCCCGTCTCCATTCGGCAATAGCTTCAATTTCTTTATTTATCTCCTCAATCTCCTTCTCATAGTAGATTTTACCCTCTTCTTCACCTGCGCTGATACATCGCACAATGATCGCTTCCGCATCTTTGCGTGCTTCTTCGATCAATGCAGCAGCTTCAGATCGGGCCTCCTCAATTAAGACATTCATCTCGAGTTCTTTCTTCCGGATTGTCTGCAGGAGCGATTGTTCAGACACCATATCTCACCAGTCACCTTTTTGTTCGTACCCATGCAAGCGGATAATGTGCAGAGTCCCGGAGTTTTCACCTCCGGTTCAGCTGATCCCGATTCCTTTAAAAACCACTCAGGCCTCATCTATCTCATCCCCGAAAACCGGATTCTGGCGGGCAGATTGTTACCCTCGGGAAATCAGGACAGAATCGGGCTGGGGGGAGTTTTTAACGTGATGGGCACCTCCTTCTTCCGGCGGTCATAACCATCGGAAATCAAAGGTGTAATTGCAATAAAAGTATTTATAGTTATCTAAATTGCCCGTTTTTAAAACAGGCAATATTCCGATATTTGGGAGGTTTCGGCCAGAAATACCACCCTTACGCGCTCAAAATACACCCAAATTAAAAA
>NZ_JARVGN010000467.1 GCF_029762515.1 Methanocalculus sp.
GACCGGTCGTGGTCGCTGACCTTGGCTCGGGGGTGCTGGACACTGCCATGGTGGAGACGGCGGCATATTGTCTGGAGGCACTGTAATGGTGAGGAATTGTGCCTTCATCCAATTGCTCGCCGATGAGGATAAGGGAGCAGCGCTTATCGATACAATCAACAAACAGAAAACGGGAGTATTATCCTCCGCCTTCTTCCCCATTGCTCCAGAAAAATTTTCCATGGTTCCGGGGTCGCCGTTTGCGTATTGGGTCTCCGATAAAATCCGACGCCTCTTCTTGGACCTACCAACTTTCGAAGGGAATGGGAGGACTGTCAAGCAGGGCATTGCTACCGCCGACGATTTCCGCTTTGTTCGGGCTTGGTGGGAGGTGGATCCCTCCCAGATCGTTAGCGGGACACCGGGGACGACACCTGATGAGTTCAGGTCACAGACTTTTAACGGAAGAAAGTGGGCGCCATTTGCAAAAGGGGGAGAATATTCTCCCTATTATGCAGATCTTCATCTTGTTCTGAACTGGGAGAGGGATGGGGAAGAGATCCGCAATTTCATTGATCCAAGTTCCGGTAAAGTCCTATCAAGACCACAGAATACCGAATATTATTTCCAGCCAGGGCTGACATATCCAAGGCGTTTGCACCGCTTAGCCGTAATGCCATTGCCGAAAGGATCGATCATTAGTGTGAGAGGTTCTGGAATTTTTACCGAATTTGATGACATCTCAATAACAGCAGCCCTATTTTCTTCCAAAATTTTTGATTTCCTTGTAAAAACAATGCTAGGCAGGTTTAATCACCCACAATTTGATAACGGAACCCTCTGTTATACACCAATTCCATCAAACTTCTATAATAATTCGAACGAATTGAAAGAAATAATCGAACAATCAATAAAATTGAAACAAAATATCGATTCATTTGATGAAATAACACATAGTTTTATTATTTACGGGGATTTGTTCAAAAATATTATTTCAAATATACAAATATTTGAGGATCAAAATAAAAAAATTCGTTCAACAAATAACCAAATACTATTCAACCAAGAAAAAATTGATTCAATAATTAATTCATTGTATCAATTGTCGAGTGATGAAATCGAATGCATTAATAAATACATAAAGACAGGAGATGTCTCAAAAGGATTGATTCCTAACACCGGTGCACCAATAAACACAGCTATATATCTTATTTCCTACATTTTCGGGTCTATTTTCGGCCGCTGGGACATACGCTTCGCCACCGGCGAAAAAGAACCCCCCGAGCTCCCCGATCCCTTCGCCCCCCTTCCCGCATGCTCTCCCGGCATGCTGCAGGGCGAGGATGGCCTGCCGCTTGAGCCGCATGAGATCCCGGCAGACTATCCCCTCGAAGTCGATGCCGATGGCATCCTCGTCGATGATGAAGGCCATTCCGACGACATCATCGCCCGTATTCGTGATGTGATCACGGTCGTTTGGGGCGACCGAGCTGATGCCATTGAGAAAGAGGCCTGCGATATCCTCGCGGTGAAATCCTTGTGGGATTACTTCCGCAAACCCACCGCAGGCGGATTCTGGGATGACCACGTGAAGCGCTACTCGAAGAGCAGGCGTAAAGCGCCCATCTACTGGCTGCTCCAGTCGGCGAAGAAGAACTACGCCATCTGGATCTATTACCCCC
>NZ_JARVGN010000468.1 GCF_029762515.1 Methanocalculus sp.
CGGTATGTACGGAGGATTGCCGGAGCGGGTATCCTCGATGACGGAACGATCGCACTTGTTATCGATCCCCTTGATCTGATCACCTCTTCACTCCAGAGACGAGCTGAGCATCCCTTTAGATCCGAGCCGGAAAGCGGCCGGATACTGGTGGTTGAAGATTCGGTGACCTCGCGTGAGTTCCTCAAATCGATACTTGAGGAAGTCGGATACACCGTTGCCACTGCAATTGACGGGGCAGAAGCACTCCAAAGGCTTAAGCGGGAGGAGTATGATATTGTCATATCAGATGTTGATATGCCGAAGATCAACGGTTTCGCACTCACCGAGGCGATTAAAAGTGACGAGAAACTCTCCCACATACCGGTGGTGCTTGTGACCTCACTCGATTCACAGGAAGACCAGGAATATGGCATCCATGTTGGTGCAGATGCATATATCGTGAAAAGTGTCTTTGAAAAGGAGGCATTCCTCAGGGTTGTCAGGGGGGTTGCTCCTCATGAGTCATAAGCATACCCACCTCCTGGTGGTGGAGGACAGCCCGACCCAGGCCGAGTATATCCGCCGTATTCTCCAGCGAGAAGGCTTCATCGTCTCTGTAGCTTCTGATGGCAGGGCTGCACTGGAGACACTGGATGAAGAGACGATCGATCTCGTCATCAGCGATATTATCATGCCCGGAATGGGCGGATATGAACTCTGCCAGAAGATTAAAGAGAAGAGCAGCATACCGGTTGTGCTCGTCACACAGCTCTTTGATCCCGAGGACATCATCCGCGGGCTTGCAAGCGGAGCCGATGGATTTATTATCAAGCCCTTCGATCCCGTCTCTCTCCTCGACACCATCCTGAATATGCTTGAATCCGCTGAAGACGGACGGATCGTACTTGATGGGGATCTGATCATTGCCACTCCCGGCGAACAGACCTATACCATCAAATCAGACAGAAAAACGATCCTCCGGATCCTCCTCTCAACCTATGCAACAGCCGTCAATAAAAATATCGAGCTTCAGGAAGCCCGTGACGAGCTCTATGGGATGAACGAACAGCTTCAGGAATATGTGGAGGAACTGCGGCAGACAAATGACGAACTTCATCAGGAGATGCTGGAGCGGCAGCGTATGGAGAAAGAGGTCTCTGATGCCCACAGAAAACTCCAGCTGATGACAAATATCACCCGCGACGATATCAGAAACCAGCTGACCATCATCGAAGGTTATCTCGAACTTGCTGAATCGAGAGAAGAAGAAGTATCAGTTGAAGAGGCGATGGAGAGGATTCGCCAGGCTTCACGGCGTATCGGAGGGATCATCGAGTTTACCCGTGATTTCCAGAAGATTGGCATGATGGATCATGAATGGCTGGATCTCCTGTCTTTGGTTGAAAGCTCACGCCGGATGATGGATTTAATGGGGATTCAGGTTCATTCTGAAATCCCTGATGTTGAGATCTACGCCGAACCATTGATCGAGCGTGTCTTTCGTGTCATCATTGACAATGCGATTCTGCATGGAGAAGGTGTCTCAACACTCCGGATAACAGCAGAGGAAGAGAACGATAAACTGATAATCAGCATCGAGGATGACGGGACAGGCATTCCGGATACATTAAAGAGCCGCATTTTTGAGCAGGGATTCGGAAAAAACACAGGTCTTGGACT
>NZ_JARVGN010000469.1 GCF_029762515.1 Methanocalculus sp.
CAGGTGCAGATCACCGGTACATCACCACACTGATGCCATTTCTTCAGGATATGGAAGCACTTGAGATCTGATCCCTCAGTGCAATAGGAGGTGCCGCCCGGCAAGGGCGCCTCCATAGATTGCAGCCCCGAGAATGATGATCGTTGCGCCTGAGGGGAGGTTGGATGCATAGGAGAGGGCGATCCCGATAAGGACCGTTACGACGCCGATCAGCACTGCTGTTATCATCATCGTTTTGAGGGATTGAGTGTACAGGCGTGCAGTTGCCGCGGGGAGCGTCAATAATGCAATCACCAGGATGATCCCGACAACCGAGATGAGGGGGACGATTGTAAGTGCGATTAAGAGGAAGAGCACCAGCTTCAGCGCAGAAACGGGCAGCCCCATCACCGCTGCATATTCGGGATCGAAGGTGACTGCCACAAGCCGGGGGAAGAGGGTGATCACAACTGCCAGTATCACTCCAAGCAGGAGTGCCATCAGGAAGATGTCTGTTAATGGAACAAGCAGGATGTTTCCGAAGAGATAACTGAAGAGATCCGGTGGATATCCGGGTGTTATCGAGATGAAGATGATACCAAGCGCCATACCGACTGCCCAGACTGCGGCGGTGATCGTATCAGTCTCCTGCATCTCGCGGACATTCAGGTACCAGAGAATGCAGGCTGCACCGATGGTGAAGATGACCGCACCGATCAGGGGGTCGATGCCGAGGAAGAATCCAAGCCCGACTCCCCCGAATGCAGCATGGGAGATACCTCCGCTTGTTGCTGCCATCCGCCTGACCACAACAAAGCTCCCGACAATACCACAGGCAATAGCGGCAAGAATACCGGCTATAATGGCATTCTGGAAGAATCCGAGCCCGAGGATCTCAATCATCCCGGCCACCCCGATGATCGCGGAGGACACGGTGGGGAACACCGTGGGCGATCAGATCAACCGGGCACCCGTACACCGACGTGAGCATATCTTCGGTGATGGTCGCATCCCCATGCGTATACAGCCGACGGTTTAAACAGGCGATTCTGTTCACCTGCCCGGATATCGCACTGATATCATGGGTGACTATGATCACGGCCATCGTTTCCCGGAGTTTCCCGATCAGCGAGAAGAAGAGCTCTTCTGCCGGAGCATCGATGTAGACGGTCGGTTCATCGAGGATGAGGAGGTGCGGATCGCCTGCAAGCGCCCGTGCAATAATTGCCCGCTGCTGCTGGCCGCCCGAGAGATCGGCAATCGGGTGATCCGAAAGCCCTGAGAGTCCGATCAGATCCATGGACCTCTCCATTGCCTGGTAATCCTCCTCTGAATATCCCGACAAAAACCTCCTCTTCTGTGGGAGCCGGCTCTGGAGGATCATCTCCGAGACGGTGATTGGAAAGGAGAAGTCGAAGGTATGGAACTGCGGGACATACCCGATCAGATCCCGGCCTTCCGAAGGCGGGTGGCCGAAGATACTGATGCTCCCGGCTGCGAGTGGGAGGAGGCCGAGGATTGCCTTGAGGAGGGTGGTCTTCCCGCCGCCGTTTGGCCCGATAATGGCGGCAAAATCATGCTCTTCCACCTCCCAGGTGACATGTTCGATGGCAACATGCCTGCCATAGCAGACTTTTACATCATTCAGAAGGAGAGCAGCTGTCATCTGTGGCCT
>NZ_JARVGN010000046.1 GCF_029762515.1 Methanocalculus sp.
GCTTCTGAGAAGCGTTCCAGGTGGAGAAGAGCAACACCACGGTTATACCAGGCGTTTTTATCACCAGGATTCCGGGATAAAGCCCGATCGGCTGCATCCAGTGCCGCTTCAAATGGATCTGCCAACGGGGAAGAAGCACCCTCATCCCCCTCAAAAACTGAATCTGGCGTGATAACATCTATAACCACTTCCCCGCCATCATCAGACACCACCTCAGGCATCTCGTCTTCTTCGATGGCGAGGGGTGAAGGGGATAGTATCTCCCGGGAAGGATCTTCATCCGAGCCGGAATCCAAATCATCCCAATCAGCCTCAAGGGGCTCCTCATCAACCTGAGGCGCTGCCATCGCAATCAGCTCTTCTTTGTCAGGTATCTCCTCTGAAACCGGTGCTGCCGCCTGATCCTGGGATTTCGTTCGGAGAAGGGATGGAAGATTCTCCGGGAGAGGGTTTTTTGCCATCTCCGGGACCATCCAACCCTCCTCCTTCTGTTTTTCAGATATCGCACTATCCCTCTTCTTTCTGACGGCAGAGAGATGTGAGTCGATTGCAAGAGCCCGATCATAAGAGTCGATCGCATCATCATATCGTTTGAGATGCTGGAGAGCAAGGCCACGGTTATACCAGACTTTGGCATTATCCGGGTCAATCTCGATCGCCATATCAAATGATTCGACGGCTTCACTATACTGTTCAAGGTTTTCAAGCGCAAGACCCCGGCCAACCCAGAGATACGCATCTCCCGGATCTTCCCTGAGTGCCTGCTCATATGCCAGAAGCGCCTCTTCAAAACTGCCTTCACTTGCATGTTTCATAGCGGATTTCGCCCAGTCAACCTTCTCACGCTCTTCTATAGGGGAATTCATATCACCCTTCACCTCCAGATCAGGCAGAGCGGGCCCTGTTAAGGGTAATTCATCAGGTACTGGTAGTTCATCGGGCGCTGGTAATTTATCGGGTGCTGGTAGTTCAATAGGTACTGGTAGCTCATCAGGTACTGGTAGTTCATCAGGTGCACCAGCATCGGGTGATCCAATCCCATCATCTGGATCATCGATCCGCTCTGCATCAATCTCCTGAAGCATCTCTTCCGGATCTGATCCGGGATCGGGGAGAGCCAATCCTGATTCAGCTTCCGGGGAACTCGCATCACCAGGAGGAGAGATCGCTTCATCTGACATCCCGGTTGCACCCCTCTGCATCTCCTCAATCAGGCGTGGGAGATTCCTCTGGGCACCGGGATGATTGGGAGCAATTTCCAGTGCCCTCTGGTATGATTCCACAGCTTCCTGTGAACGCGAAAGCCGTTCAAGTGCAACACCACGGTTGTACCAGCCAACAGCATTGCTTGGATCTATTGCAAGAGCGTGGTTATAGGACTCGATGGATCGGGCATACTGGCCAAGATCATCAAGGGCAACACCATGCCTGAACCAGATGTCAGGATTATTCTGATCGGTTTTGAGGATCTGCTCATATGCCTCGATAGCATCTTCAAGACGGCCGAGTTCATGGAGAGCAAGCCCACGATAGTAAAGTGTATCGGTATCATGGGGATCACAATCGATTGCCTTCTCATATGACTCGAGAGCGTCTGAAGGGCGGCCAAGTTCATGGAGGGTACGGCCACGATTCTTCCATGCATCGGGTCTTTTTGGATCAATCTCAATGGCTTTCTCAAATGAGGTGAGTGCATCAGAGTATCTGTCAAGATAAAAGAGGGCAGAGCCGCGGCCAACCCATGCGTCATATCTCCCGGGATCCTGGGATAATGCCTTCTCAAAAGAGTCTACTGCTTGAGCGAATTGTCCACTCTCATGGAACCGGGTACCTTCTTCAATGAAGGAAAGAACAGAAGCATTTTTTTTATTGAGAAGATCAAACAACCCCATCTTGAACCCCATCCTCTGAGAATCCAATCCCGGATACATCCGGAGAGATGATCTGCCAGCATGCGTATCATCTGGGATTAGAATCTGCTTATCTGGTACTTCTCTCACTATCCACTATAATATCTTACCTTTCAACCAGGAGTTCCATCTCATGAAGTCAAACATGATGCAGATAAGTGGCCTTTCTGAGGGTGAAGGAAAGCAGAACTGAGCGCTCTTCGTTTCAGATTCCGGATCTCAGCTCGGCAATAATTCCCTCCTTAAGCATCTCGCGATACAGCCCGTAGCGGTCATACATCCGGTTGATGAGTGTAGTATGAATGGCAACATACCGCTCAGCCGAACGAACAAGGCGATTATACTCCTCAATGCGCTTATTATACCGATCAATCAGGCTATTGAAGACAGGCACCTGCCGGTTGTACTCCTGGTACCTCCCCTGCCGGATGAGGATATCCATCTCCCTGCGAAGCGCCCCGATATCATCATTCATCTCACGAATGAGAACTGATTCGCGCTCCATCTCAGCATTCAATCGATCTATCTCATCCCGGCAGTATGTAAGGAGATCAGACAACACGATCGTCTGATCGCATCGCCCATACCGAATCGTTCCATCCCTGATGGGAATAATGAGCGGATCAGACTCAAGAACAATATCCCCGGCAAGCATCTCCGGGACAATACCAACAAAATTGGAACGGGTTGTTTCAATGAATACATACCCATCCCCTATATCCCGACAGCCATCTCCCTTCACCCCGACTGCCATATGCGCCTCCTCTGAATAGAGGAGCAGAGCAACAGAATACTCCTCTCGTGAGAGAATTCCAGCAAGAAGGAGGCTTTTATCATCACAATCACCGGTGCCGTCCCCATAGGTCTCAATCGGGAACTTCGGCTCAATCAGGACGGTATCATCATCATAGGGGAGAGACTGGACAAAGACACAGCAGAGCTCAAGGTAGCGATCATCATCCAGTTGGAGATCGGATCGCACCCGCCGCAGTTCTTCGATCAGATCCAGTAAGAATTCTTCCTGGTGGGGATCATCGATGAACGCCCGATAATAATGGGGAAGCCAGTCACGATCGGTGAGATCGGTATAGAGATAGATCTGCTTATCGGCATCCCGTGCCCCGTAATAGACACCAGAATCAAGAGGAAGACTGATTGTTATCTCGCTCTCTTCAAAGGGGAATGTGTGATCAATGACCAGAGCCGGAGATTCAGCCTGAGCTGGTGAGATCGATGGGAGCACCATATCGGGCTGGACACAGCCAGAAGCAATACAGAGGAGCACCATTACTGCTATCACAGGGAAACGGAACAGAAACACCATCCGTGTATCTGCATTTCATTCAGATATGAATACCGGAAGAGACACCCCACTCATTCGATGGATCGAAACAGCCGGGCAACAGCATTCTTATACAATAAGATGGTATTCCGCTATATGCAGAAGACACGTCTGCTCGCAGCAGCCATCCTTGTTATCCTTCTTGTATTCTTTGCAGGATGCACCGAATCGCCTGTGACACCGGAACCAGCCGCAGTTGTTACCCCGCTCCAAACGGCAGAGCCAACCCCGGTTCCAACTCCCGCCCCTGTTGCACCCACAGAGGCAGACTCCCCGTTCCCGGATGCCCTTCCCCTGAGGGCAATTGCATCAGTTGGCGAGGGGGAGAACACCCGCGAGATTTCAGTGTATAAATACCTGATCAGGGACGGGTATGAGTTTTTTGCCCAGGGCTGGGGCAGATGGGAACCGGTCAGTCCGCCTGAGGGGAAAGAGTTTCTCTTCATCTTCGTCCGGGTAAAGCATACCGGGACTAAGAAAGAGATCTCAGCCCCGTACCCTTCGGTGATCACCGTCCATACAAATGGAAATGCCTACTCGTATAAATCCGGAAGAGATCCGACTGTCCAGATTAAAGATATAAAGGAACTTGAGTATACCGGAGGAAAACTCTACGTCTATGAGACAAAAGAAGGGTTCATCATTTACGAAGTGCCAGAAGGAATCTCACCCTTTGAAACCTATGTCAGCATCTTCCTTCCGGAAGAGGAATCCCCGGTCTGGAAACTTGCCTGAAAGAATAATAGGGGCAATCCTCTCCCCCTCATTTCCCAGAAAATTGAAAAAAATCAGCTGAGGAGAATTGCCTCAGCTGCATCGCTGTATGCATCCATCACATAGGGGATGCCGGTTACTTTTGCGGACTCTTCGGTGAGAGCCATCAGATCGTTTCGTGAGATGGACTTCAGGCTGAAATTTCGGCTCCCTGCCATGATCTGCTGCATGCCGAGCCGGTACCGCTCGACATAGCTGTAGATACCCATCGCACCAAGCGGAATGTCACTGATCCGGGCGCCATATTTCTCTTTCAGTTCCTCATAACAGACGAAGATCTCCTCAACATGGCTGCCGTACTTCGAGACACTCTTTGGCAGTTCTCCAGCATCAAGCCACTTCTGAATATTCTTCCCGACCATGCCTGGGATCATCAGGGCACGGCCCATGCAGACCGCCTTGAAGTAGGGTGCACCCATGCAGAGAGCCTTGAAACCATTTGCTTCATCAGCAATTCCACCGGCAATGGCAAGATCGGGAACGCGTATCCCCCGTTTCTTCAGGAGTTCGGCATACTGGTACGCAAGGCTCTGGATATAGACAGTCGGGATACCCCATTCATTCATCATCGGCCACGGTGACATGCCGGTGCCACCGGGTGCGCCATCGATTGTCAGGAGATCGATCTTCGCCTCCGCACCGTACCTGAGTGCCATTGCCAGTTCCACAGCGGAATAGGCACCGGTCTTCAGGGTGACACGCTTGAACCCGATATCGCGGAGCCGATCCACTTCAGCCAGGAAATCTTCCTTTGTAACAAATCCAAGCCTTGAGTGACGTTCAATCTCCTTGATAGCACCGGATGCAAAAGCCTTTCTTACTTCAGGCAGTGTCGGATCAGGCTGGACGATATAACCTCGTTGCTTCAGCTCGGTTGCACAATCAATGGACTTAACCTTGATCTCTCCGCCGATGCATTTTGCTCCCTGCCCCCATTTCAGCTCGATCGTCTCGAGATTATGTTTTGATGATACGTATTCGGCTGTTCCAAAACGTGTATCCTCGACATTCAGCTGGACAAGGATCTCGCCATAGCCATCATGAAACTCGCGGTATGTATTGATCCTCCGATCCATCTCCGGGCACTCCTTCACCTTGCCATGGACATCACGGACAAGCCCGGGATCGATACCACAGATATTCTCACCACAGACAAGAGTAATGCCCGAAATAGCAGCACCAATGGCAAAATGTTCCCAGTTTGCCCGTGCAATCTCGGTTGATCCAAGAGCACCGGTGAAGATGGGAACCCGCATCGGGACCTTGATATCCCATCCATATTCTGTTGTGGTATCAACTGAAGAGAAGAGGGCGGTATCTGAGTTAATCGGAACGCCTTCTGGCAGACCTTTCGCACCGACTGCATAGCCCTGGATATTCAGGTGGGAGTAGTCGACCGGATAATTCTTATCGGCACCTGCGGTGATCTCACCAAAAGGACCTGGATAAATGACTTCCCGGCTCCGTATTGTGGAGAGCCATATATCACAGCCGCCTTTGCAGCCATCAACACACCGGCTGCAGAGACCGGACATCGGGACGACATCCCGTGATCGATTGAAGGTACCGAGAGCTTCGTTTGCATTCGGGGTTCGAAGATTCATAATACTTCTCCTTGAAAATGGCGCATAGGGGAGAAAGATTCCCAAAACGTCTATTTCCTGTTTGATCTGTAATTAATAAGAGGTTTCCTTCCATCGGTATTTAAATTAATCGGAAGTACGATCATCCAAGAATAAGATTCTGATCAGGATGTGCAGAAATACCAATACCCTGACACAAGGGGAAACAGAAAACCAAATGGTGATGGGACGGGATCTTTGGATGAGACACTGAAGTGAAGAAGAATCTGGAAAATGATCAGGTACACACGTCAGGAATATCAGGACACACGAAGCCTGAAGCTCGCTCTATCACATCGGAAGAGGTTTTAGGTTGAAGAAAAAATTAATTATTTAAAGTAAACCCCGACATCACGCATCTTGTTGGAGATTGCGATATTCAGGAGGAGGGGGGTGATGCTCTCAACAATCGATGAGACGGCAAGGGGCCCGGCATCAAGGGGGGAGAGTTTTGGGAGATCCCGGATGAGATCCATGACAATCTTCTTTGCTTCCGCATCATCACTACAGACAGCTACCGAGTAGTCAAGGACCGCATCAAGATCCTTCCATTTGTGAGCGGCGATATTGTTAAACGCAACAACAAGCCGGGCACTCTCAGGGAGCCGGTTTTTGATATAGACGGCGGCCGATCCTTCCTCAGGCGGATCATAATAGAAATGGCCTGAGCGGGCGATCGGATTCACCGGAGAGATGATGATCTTATTCTCAAATCCGGTCAGCCCGGCAAGAGTGGAGTCTACATGGGCAAACGGGAGTGCAAGGACAATAACATCCCCTGCATCCACAGCCTCCTGGTTGGAGACACCCCGGCATTTTGATTGAACTCCTCGCCCTTTGAGTGTCTCGATGGTGCAGTCGCTGGCTGTACATGCCTTCGACTCATCTCTTGATCCAAGTATCACTTCATGGAGATGAGAGAGTCGGAGTGCCATCCCCTCACCGATATCCCCGGTTCCGCCAACAATTCCAATCTTCATAGAATTACCTTCATTTCAGTCTCAAACCACAGAAGAGTGCGATTCGAACGCTAGTGATAGAATCGACAGAAATGGTATTAAATATTGTTGTTTATCTTTTCAAAAGAGAAAGAGCAGGATCAATCCTCGATGATCCCGATCAGATTCTCCATAATGGTATCGACAGCCTGCCAGGTGGGGTTATCGGCACGGCGGATGATGAATGGCTTGCCCTCATCTCCAGCTTTCCGCATATCGATGTCAAGGGGGATGCTCCCGAGGAAGGGGACGCCAAACTCTTCGGCGGCCTTCTTCCCGCCATCCTTCCCAAAGAGATCAATTGCTTCATGGCAGTGCGGGCAGACCATGCCGCTCATATTCTCGATAATGCCCAGGTTTTTAATCCCGATCTGTTCAACGAACTTCAGCGCCTTGCTCGAGTCGAGCACCGAGACATCCTGCGGGGTGGTGACGATGATCGCACCGGCAATATTTGGTGCAAGCTGAACGATCGAAAGCGCCTCATCGCCTGTTCCCGGGGGCAGATCAACAACAAGGAAATCAAGGGGACCCCAGTTCACATCCGAGAGGAACTGCTGGATCGCTGTCATCTTCATGGGACCACGCCAGATAACCGGTGTGGAGCGCTCAGGAAGGAGGAACGCCATAGAGATAACAGCAAGCGTTCCGGTCACGTTCACCGGCTGGATCTTCTCTCCCATGATCTGGAGCTTATGTTCCTCAAGCCCGAGCATCTTCGGGATGCTTGGACCGTGAATATCAAGATCCATCAGGCCGGTTCTGAACCCATGGTTTGAGAGAGCATAAGCCAGGTTCACCGAGACGGTGCTCTTCCCGACGCCGCCCTTGCCGGAGAGTACAAGAACGACATGCTTGACATCTATATTCGCCTTTTTTGGGAGATTTGACTGACATTCATCTGTCTTTGATGAACAGCCTTCGCACTGCCCATCACATTCCTGTGGTTGTTGTTTATCTGTCATGATATGCCTCAATACACAATACAAAGGAAGGTTGTGAAAGAGAGATTATAGGTGTATAGATCGGTGCATCCTGTGAAGGATAGGAATCAATACCAGATATCTCTCTTTTACTGGGAATCAAGATCCGGCTCATATGGTTTGATATCAAGAATCGGAGTCCCATCAAGGGCATCCAGACCCCGCACACGAAGGATTCTGCCATTGATCTCAAGGAGATCTACAAGGGTGAGGCCGATCGGATTTGGGCGGTTCGGGGAGCGGGTTGCAAAGACACCGCGCGTATCACCCCTCCCGGGACGCTCAACCAGGAGCTGATCGCGGCGGCTCCGGTCAAACCAGGAGAAGATGAAGAGCTTGTCATAATTCAGGAGCCCGGCAAGACCTCCTTCGTATTCAGGATATATCTCAATTATGCTCTCGACAGGATCAAGCCTCCCCTGCCTCGGAGCATCTGCCTGCACTTTGTACGGAGAAGAGACGATACCTATCGGCTTCATGTACGCTTCCGGCCGTGATCCAACAGGAGAGGAGGGCATCTTCCCATCAAGCGCCTCATTTGCAAGTGCATCTGCCTTCTGAATAGTAGGATCTTCCCGTGGAAGAGAGGTGAATGTGACACGATCAAACATACTCTTCGCTTCAGTTGCCCTCTTATAGAGGGGAAGAAGTCTCGCTGACCTGACAGCATAGGACCCCTTCATCTGTTTCACCATCAGTTCGCTGTCAGAGTGGACAGCCACTTCATGCACATCGAGGGCAGCAGCAGCTTTGAGACCTGCGATCAGTGCCCGGTATTCAGCTTCATTATTTGTGGCAATACCAATCGTCTCCCCATGTTCCCGTAGAATCCGGCCATCCTCGATGAGGATGTAGGCAATCGCCGCCCGACCCGGATTTCCCCGGGATGCCCCGTCAGTATAGAGTGAAACCTTCCGTGCCATAATAACCCCAATCAACACGTTTTTATTCTTCCTGGTACTATCACCGGCAATATGGAAAAACTCACGGTAACCCTTGGATTCATAGAATTTCCCCCGACCCATACCGGTGATGGAGGAAACATCTCCCCGCCGATACGGTTGGCCAACCTGAAATCACCATATCTGGCAGTCTTTGCCCTGAATCCTTTTGAACCCGGATGCTCATTCTGTTCGTGGGTGGCATGGGACATCCCCGCCATTCACCAGATTCCATCCGGTTTCCCAAACGAACTGATAATTACCACGCCTATCCAGGCAAAACAGGGAAAAAACGATT